>JASFRI010000352.1:0-4555 GCA_050115015.1 Acidobacteriota bacterium | reverse complement strand
TTCCGGGGCTCGTAATCCGGTCCGGGTCTCCGGCGGCAGGGGCTCGTCGGCGGGGCGGCCATGCCGGCGGGCTGTTGCCGGGATCATGCCGGTCGGGTCACTTCCCGCAAGTGGGGACGGTCCAGTGAGTTATGTCGGCGACGGCCCGGAAGCGCGCGAACGGAGCCGTCACACGGCGTGACGCCGCGAACGACCACGGTCCGGATGCGGACGGTGAAGAGCCGCCCCACGAGCCCATGCCGGATCCGGAAACGTCTGCCGCCCGGCAGCGACGGCATGGGCGAAGAGCCCGGCCATCGTGCGCCAAGGTGGGCGTGATCCTGTTCAACTTCACGCCGTACCTGTCACTCCGCCTGTTCGTCCGAGGCGGGTCCTCCCCGCGGTGTGCGCGACGACGTTTGGGCCTCACGGTCTTTCGGAGTACCATCTTCCGGTGCCCCGCCGGAGGCTTCCGGGGCCTGGAGGAATGCATGACCCGCATCTTCAGCTCGCTGAACAGCATGGATGTCTACAACCTCAAGAACGTCCTGGAGAGCGCCGGGATCGAGTGCGAGGTGCGGGGCGAGTACCGCCGCTCCGCCATCGGCGAGCTCCCGGTGGGAGAATCCTTCGTCGAGCTCTGGGTCGTGGACGACGACCGCCTGGAGGAGGCCCGGGCCATCCTGGACGCGCCCCCGGCGGCTCCCTGGAACTGTCCGAAGTGCGGGGAGTCGGTGGAGGCGGGCTTCGGGCAGTGCTGGAGCTGCGGGTACGACCGGCCGTCATGAGGCAGCTGGCCCTGCTCCGCGCGGTCAACGTCGCCGGCCACGGCACCGTGAAGATGGAGGACGTGCGGGACGCCTTCGCGGCCGCCGGCGCCGGAGAGGTCCGGACCTTCATCCAGAGCGGGAACGTGCTGTTCCACGCCCCCCGGGAGGCTGCCTTTCGACACCGTGTGGCGGAGCGTCTGTCCAGGATGCTCGGAGAGGAGCCGGTGGTGATCTACCGCTCCCGGCGACAGGTGGAGGAGCTCGTCCGGGAGTCTCCCTTCGGGGAGCTCGAGGACCGTCGGGACCGCAAGCTGTTCGTGGCGTTCCTGGCCCGGCGGCCGCGGCGCCCGCCGGCGCTGCCGCTGCGGTCGGAGCGGGAGGCCGTCGAGGCGATCGGCATCCGGGCCAGCGATGTGTTCGTGGTGAGCTGGCAGAAGAAGAAGGGGGGGATGTTCGGCTTCCCCAACGCGCTGGTGGAGCGGGAGCTGGATGTTCCGGCGACGAGCCGGAACTGGAACACCGTGCGGCGGATTCTCGCGCTGCTGCGGGAGGAGAGGTAGGGATGACGCAGATCGGCATGGTGCGACTCATTTCCCAGGACGCCGCCATGCGGGCGGCGCTGGAACACCCCAAGGACTTCCGGGAGGGTTACGACGCCGATCCCGCCGGGCAGGAGGAATGGATCCGGACCGTCGTGGACCAGACCCTCGAGCTCCAGAGCCGCAACGGCGCCGTTCCTCCGTGGACGGGCTACCTTGCCGTGTGCTCGCGGACGGGCAGGGTCATCGGTTGCGGCGGCTTCAAGGGAAACCCGACGCCGGCCGGCGACGTGGAGATCGCCTACTTCACGTTTCCCGACCACGAGAGGCAGGGCTTCGGCGCCGCCATCGCGGCGGAGCTGTTCCGGATCGCCGCTTCCCGCCCGGGCCCACGCCGGGTCCTCGCGCACACGCTCCCGCAGCCGAACGCCTCCACACGCATCCTGGAACGGCTCGGATTCAGCCGTCTGGGAGAGGTCGAGGACCCCGAGGACGGCACGGTCTGGCGCTGGCGTCGGGACCTGTCGCGCGACGACGCCGGATGAGGTGGCCCCTCGTCCTGTCCCTGGCCCTGCTGGCGATCGCGTTTGCCGTGACCTACGCGTCGTACCGCGCCGCCGACGCCGGTCGGGGCCGACGGCTGCGGAACGCCGGCCTCGGGCTCTACCTGCTCGGGGCCGCCGCCATCCTCCTGCTGGGCCTGCGGTTCGGCTGGCTGCTGTTCCTCGTGCCGGTCTTCCTCTGGCGCCGCCGACCGCCCACCGACGGGACGCCCCCGGACCGGAGGTTCCAGCCATGAGGGAGCCGTCCGGACGGCCCCGCGCCGCGACGAAGGCTCGGGTCAGCTACCTGCTGGCGATCGTCGCCCTGGGGCTCGCGGCGCTGGACGCCTTCGGCACCGGCGACCCGATCCTGGTGGCCCTCTCCGTCGCCGTCATCGCCCTCAACGTGGTCGCGTTCCGTCGTGCCCGGGATCCCGCCGCCCCTCCCTCGGTGGCCATCCACCTGGGCAATGCGGCGCTCTCGCTGTGGCTCGCCTACCGGCTCTTTCTCGAAGGGAAGCGCTACATCCAGTACGCGTACCTGCTCGCCGGCGTGGCCTTCCTCGCCGTCAGCATCGTGGCCGCCTTCCGCCGCGTCCGCCGCCGGGGCGGCGGCACCGGAGGGCCGGGAGGTCTATAATGCCCCGGCCCGCGGCCGATCCCCCCATTCCGGGATCCGCCGCCGGGCGCCAGGAGCCGTCCGATGCCCCCTCGCCCGCCGCAGCGTCCCAGAACCGTCACCCTGCACGGCGATCCCCGGACCGACGAGTACCACTGGCTGCGCGACCGGGACGACCCGGAGGTCGTCGCCTACCTGGAGGCAGAGAACGCCCACGCCGACGCCGAGCTGGCGGCGACGCAGGAGCTGCAGGAGCTTCTCTACCGCGAGATGGTCGGGCGGATCCGCGAGACGGATCAGTCCTGCCCGGTCAAGGATGGCGGCCACGTCTACTACTCCCGCACCGAGGAGGGACGACAGTACCGGATCTACTGCCGGCGGGAGGCCGGGGTCCCCTTCGAGGAGGCCGAGGAGCAGGTCCTCCTCGATCTGAATGCCGAGGCGGAGGGCCACGACTTCCTGGCCCTCGGCGCCTTCGCCGTGAGCGACGACGGCAACCTCCTGGCGTACTCCCTGGATCGGACCGGGTTCCGCGTCTACCACATGGAGGTGAAAGACCTGCGGACCGGGGAGCTCCTGCCGGACCGGGCGGAGGACGTGGGCGCCATCGCCTGGGCGGCGGACGGCCGCACGATCTTCTACACCACCAAGGACGCGGCGAAGCGCCCCCACCGGATCTACCGGCACCGGCTCGGTGATGCCGACGATGCCCTGGTGCACGAGGAGACCGATGAGCGCTTCCGCGTCTGGGTGCACCGCACGCGGAGCCTCCGGTTCCTGCTGGCCTACGCCGGCAGCCACACGACGGCCGAGGTGCGCTGCCTCGCGGCGGACCGGCCGGAGGACGAGTGGAGGCTCCTGCTGGGCCGCGTCCCCGAACGGGATCTCGAGGTCGCCGATCGGGGGGACCGCTTCTGGGCCCGGATCAACGACACCGGACGCAACTTCCGGCTGGTCTCGTTTCCCATCGACGACCCGTCCCCCGCGACGTGGGAGGAGATCCTCCCCCACCGGGAGGACGTGATGTTGGAGGGGCTGGACCTGTTCGCCGGCCACCTCGTCGTCCAGGAGCGCGCCGACGGCCTTCCCCGCCTCCGGGTCCGGGATCTGCGAAGCGGCGACGAGCACCTGGTGCGGTTCCCCGAGGAAGCGTACTCCGTGGCGCCGACCGGAAACGTCGAATGGGACACCCCGGTGCTGCGTTATGCCTACGAGTCCATGGTCACCCCTCGATCGACCTATGACTATGACATGAACACCCGGACGGCCATCCTGCGCAAGCGCGACGAGGTCGTCGGCGGCCACGATCCCGGGGCCTACGTCACCCGCCGGCTGCACGCGCCCGCACCGGACGGCGTGCGGGTCCCGATCTCGCTGGTGCACCGCAAGGGCTTCCCGGCGGACGGGACGGGCCCCCTCCTCCTGATCGGCTACGGCTCCTACGGGTTCCCCTATCCGCTGGCCTTCCGGTCCGAGCGTCTGAGCCTCCTGGACCGGGGTGTCGCCCTGGCGATCGCCCATATCCGGGGCGGCGGGGAGATGGGGAAGGCCTGGCACGATCAGGGCCGGATGCTGTCGAAGAAGACCACGTTCACGGACTTCATCGCCTGCGCCGAGCACCTCGTCCGGGAGCGGCTCACCTCCCCCGATCGACTGGTGATCCAGGGCGGGAGCGCCGGCGGCCTCCTGATGGGCGCCGTGACGAACCTGCGGCCCGAGCTGTTCCGGGCGGTGGTGAGCCAGGTGCCCTTCGTGGACGTGCTCAACACGATGCTCGACGATTCCCTGCCGCTGACGGTGGGCGAGTACGAGGAATGGGGGAATCCCAACGAGCGCGAGGCCTACGAGTACATCCGGAGCTACTGCCCCTATACCAACCTCCGGCCCGGGAGCTATCCATCGATGCTGGTCAAGACCTCGCTGAACGACAGCCAGGTGATGTACTGGGAGCCGGCGAAGTACGTGGCCCGCCTCCGGACCCTGAAGACCGACGACCGGCCGCTCCTGCTGGTCACGAACATGGGTGGCGGGCACGGCGGCTCCTCAGGCCGTTACGATCGGCTGCGCGAGACGGCCCTGGATTATGCCTTCATCCTGACGCAGGTA
>JASFRI010000351.1:0-4555 GCA_050115015.1 Acidobacteriota bacterium | reverse complement strand
GAGGTCCAGGAGGAACGTGAGGCCGGGCCGCAGCCCGCCCGCCGAGAGGGCGCAGACCTGCTCGACGACCCCCGCGGGAAGCCCCCTGCCGTCCCCCTGGTAGGTCCGGGTCGAGTCCTCGAACCGATCGCAGAGAACCACGCGCTCCTCCCGCAGGGCCGGGAGCACGACCTCCGCCAGGTGCTGCGCGCGCGCGGCGCCGATGAGCAGCAGCTCGGTCAGCGGGACCATGTCCCGGCCGTCGGGGTGCAGCAGGATCCTGCGGATCGCGTCTCCCAGCCGGGTGCCTCCGGGCTCCCGCGTGACCACGTGAGGGACGTCCCGGCTGGCCAGGAAGGCGGCGGCCCGCTCCACCTGCGTGGACTTTCCGGAGCCCTCGATGCCCTCGAACGTGATGAGCCGGTTCATGGTCTCGACTTCTACCACACGGGATCCGGGGGTCGCAACCTTGGGGTAGAATGGGCCTCGACGGAGGCGCACCATGGAATGCTACCATTGCGGTCGGGTCCTGGAGCCGCAGGGGAAGGTGATGCGGCAGGACACCTGCCCCGGCTGTCACGCCTTCCTCCACTGCTGCCGGAACTGCAGGTTCCACGATCCCGCCGCGCACAACGGCTGCCGGGAGCCTGCCGCCGAGTGGGTGTCCGACGCGCAGTCCGCCAACTTCTGCGAGTACTTCGAACCGGCCATGGACACGGTCGGGGATGGGGGGGGCCCGGGAGCCGGCCGGGACGCGTTCGAGCGCCTGTTCCGCAAGTGATCCCGCTCCGGGGCGCAGCCCGGCAGCTCCGGCGCCGATCGAGAGCGCTGGGCGAGGGCCCCGTGGTCAGCCGCCGAAGTAGTCGGGCTCGTTGCCGGGTTTCCACTTGATGTTGCATCCGACGCTGGGGATCTGCTCCGCAGGCACCGGGCGTCCGGCGAGCAGGCAGTCCAGGGCGGCGCGAAGGTCCTCCCCGGTGACCGGGACGCCGTTCCCGGGTCGGCTACCGTCCATCTGTCCGCGGTAAGCGAGCCGGCGGCCGGCGTCGAAGAGGAAGAAGTCAGGCGTGCAGGCGGCCCGGTAGGCCTTCGCCACCGCCTGGGTCGCGTCATGCAGGTAGGGGAACGGGAAGCCCGCGGCGGTCTTCTGCTCCTGCAGGCGCTCCGGGCCATCGTCGGGATAGCGGGAGACGTCGTTGGAGCTGATGGCGACGATCGCCACCCCCTTCTTGCCGTACTCTCGGCACAGTGAAGCGAGTCCTTCCTGCACGTGCTGCACGTAGGGACAGTGCCGACTCAGGAACATCACCAGCAGCGGCCGGTCCGCCGGGAGATCGGCGAGACGGACCGTCCCGCCGCCGACCTCGGGAAGGGCGAAGTCCGGTGCCGGGGTCCCGAGCTCCAGCATCGTGGATGGGGTGAGCGACATGGCATTCCTCCGGGCGTTCCGCGACGGACGCCGCAGGTAGTCTAGCGCAACCGCCCCGACACGCTGGGGTATGATGGCGGGCGCGCCGCGCCAGGAGGGCCCCCGCCGTGTTCCTCCCCATCGGAGACAGTCCCAATCCCAAGGGGACGCCGTGGGTCACCTACGCCCTCATCGGGATCAACGTGGCCGTCTACCTCCTCCTCCTGCCGCTGGCGGGGCAGCCCGCCGACCCGGCGGATCCGGCGTTTCGCGACTATCTCCAGTCGATCGCCTCCGAGCGTCATCTGGCACGGCCGCAGATCGCCGCGCTGGCCGGGCAGCTCTCGCGCTACGACCTGCTGGTGTTCGAGTACGGCTTCAAGCCGGCCCGGCCCTCGGCCGTCGACGTGATCACCTCCATGTTTCTGCACGGCGGGATGCTCCACCTGCTCGGGAACATGCTGTTCCTGTGGATCTACGGCGACAACGTGGAGCACCGGCTGGGCCGGATGGGGTACCTGGGCGCGTACCTGGGGACCGGCGCCGTGGCCTGCCTCGGGGACGGGCTGCTGCGCATGGGGTCCTCCATGCCCTCGGTGGGGGCCTCCGGGGCCATCTCCGGGATCCTGGGCCTCTACTTCCTGTGGTTCCCCCGGAATCGCGTGCGGGTATGGATCTTCCTGTTCCCGTTCATCGCCCAGGTCATCGAGCTGCCCGCTCGCCTGGTCCTGGGCCTGTTCGTCGTGGTGGACAACCTCTTGCCGCTCCTCCTGGCCGGGGCGTCAGGAGGCGTCGCCCACGGCGCGCACCTGGGCGGGTTCCTGGCGGGGCTCGCCCTGGCGTCGCTGCTCCCGCGCCGGTTCGGCGCCCGGCCGGAACGGGATCCGCGGCAGCCGGCCTCCGGTGCGGCGGGCCCCTCCCGGGCGTTCCGGGAACTGGTCGCCTCGGGGCGGCACGCGGAGGCGGCGGAGTGGTTCTTCGGCACGCCCGCCGCCGTGACTCGCCAGTCGGTGGCGCCTGCCGACAAGGTCCGGCTCGGCCGGGCCCTCGCCGCGGGGGGGCATCCCCGCGCGGCCCTCGCCGCCTTCCAGCGCGCCCTCGCGGATCACCCGCGGGGGCCCGGGCGGGTCGCAGCGCATCTCGGCGCCGCCCAGGTGCTCATGGGCCCGCTACGCAATCCCACCGGGGCCTACCAGCACCTGTACGGCGCCCTGGAGGAAGGTCCCGACCCCGAGGAGCGGGCCCGGGCGCGCGGCCTGCTGCAGGAGCTCTCCCGGATGCTGCGGACGGTGCCGCGGGACCTACCCGGCTGACCGCCCCAGCACGTCCCGGGCCCGTGCCACGTCCCGGCGGATCTGCTCCACCAGCGCATCCGCCGACGGGAACTTCATCTCGCCGCGCAGTCGCTCCAGGAACGACAGCGTGACCTGCCGGCCGTAGAGATCCTCGTGGAGGTCGAGGACGTGGGTCTCGACGACCCGCCCGCTCCCCTCGAACGTGGGACGCACCCCGATGTTCGTGACGCTTCCCACCTGACGCTCACCAAGGCGCAGCCGCGTGACGTAGACGCCGTCGGCGGGGAGCAGCTCGTTCTCCACCTCGAGGTTGGCGGTCGGGAAGGAGAGCTTCTTGCCGCGGGCGTCCCCGGGCACCACCCGGCCCAGCACCTCGAAGGGGCGGCCGAGCATGCGGTTGCCGTCCTCGATCCTGCCCAGGAGGATGGCCCGCCGGATGCGGGTCGAGGAGATGGTCTGGCCGTCGATGTCGACCTCTCCGACGCCCTCGGCGCGGAAGCCGAGATCCCGGCCGAGACGTGCCAGGAGATCCACGTCGCCCGCGCGGTTGTGCCCGAAGCGGAACGGCAGGCCGATGATGACCGCCCGTGGGGCCAGCCGGGGCACCAGGATCTCCCGGACGAAGTGCTCCGCGGGCGTGTGCGAGAACTCGCGGGTGAAGGGATGCACGATGACCAGCTCGATCCCGGCATCCTCGAACAGCGCGTAGCGCTGCTCGCGCGTGCTGATCATGGGGGGGGCGTGGCCGGGAGTCAGCACCTTGGTCGGATGCGGCTTGAAGGTCAGGAGGACCGGTGTGCCGCCCTGGCTCCGGGCCTCGCGAACCACGAGGGCGAAGATGCTGCGGTGTCCCCGGTGGACGCCGTCGAAGTTCCCGATGGTGACCACCGCGGCGCGCGGTGGCGTGGTGACGGCCCCGAGGCCCTGTTCCAGGATGCGCATCCGCTCAGGACCAGGCCGCCCAGAGGCGCAGGCCGATCTGGAGGGTGACGTTCGCGTAGACGCCGGCGATCAGATCATCTCCCACGATCCCGAGCCCTCCCCGCAGACGCTCCACCCGGTTGGCCGGATAGAGCTTCGCGATATCGAAGAAGCGAAAGAGCAGGAACCCCGCCGCCCAGGCCGGCACGCCGAAGGGCACCCCGACGAGGGTCACGAGCATCCCCGCCATCTCGTCGACGACGACGGGGCTGGCGTCCTTCTTCCCGAGGATGCGCTCGGCCGCCGTGGCCGCCGGGAATGCCAGGAGCGACAGCACCGCGGTGGCGCCGGCGAACAGCCAGACGGAGCCCGGCCGTGCCAGCATCCAGGCCAACGGGAGGGTCGCCAGCGAGCCCCACGTGCCGCTGGCGATGGGCGCGTACCCGACGCCCAGGAGCGTCGCGTAGGCCATGGCGATCCGGTCGAGCACGGCAGAGGGGTGGTCCCGCATCGGCGGCGATGATCCTCGATCCCACCCTGGAATGCAACGGCTTCAACCCCGGAGGCTGCGGCCCACCAGGTCGAACGGATGTGCCTCGGTGATCTCCACGGGCACGATCTCTCCGGCCCGGGCGCTGCCGTCGTTGATCCAGACCACCCCGTCCACCTCGGGAGCCTGGCCCTCGGTCCGGCCCTGCAGCAGGTGCTCCGTCTCCGGGGAGGGGCCCTCGCACAGCACCGGAAGCACCTGGCCGACCCGGGCCCGGTTACGGCGCAGGCTGAGGCCCCGCTGGAGCTCCATGACGCGGCGCCGTCGCTCCTCCTTGAGCGCCTCCGGAACGTCGTCGGTCAGTGCGGCCGCCCTGGTGCCGTCCTCATGGGAATAGGTGAAAACGCCGAGGTGGTCGAACGCCGCCTCCTCCACGACGTCCAGGAGCTCCTGGAACTCCGC
>JASFRI010000350.1:0-4559 GCA_050115015.1 Acidobacteriota bacterium | reverse complement strand
AGAGCGGACTTTCGCGGCCTTCTCGCCGCGGGAGCCTTCACTGTCCGCCCGGCACCCGCCGCCACGGACGCCCCCCTGGCCCAGGGGACCCACCACCTGCCGGCATCAGGAGGGCCGTCACCCCGTGCTGTCGCATGTCCATCTGCCGTGGTGGTCTCCAACCGTTCGAACCGGCAGGTGGTGAATCTCCGCGGCTACTCGCTGCAGGCCGTGAGGCCCATCTCCGCCATGGCCGCGGCGGCGGTGAGCTCGCAGGCCCGGCAGCTGTCCTGCGACGGGCTCGCCATCCGGCAGTCCCGCATCGACCGGTAGTAGCCGCAGGTGTGGTAGAAGCCCCCCTCGAACAGCTCCACCGGATCGTCGACCACGTCGCCGGCCTCCCCCGCGCAGATGACATCGCAGTCCCCGTCGGTGCAGGCGTCGCTCCACAGGAACGAATCCCCGGTCGCCTCGCCCTCGCTGGCGATGTTGCGGCCCGCGACGTAGGTGCTGCTGCCTCCCGATCCGTACTCGTCGAGCAGGCCGAACAGCGCGTGGCCGAGCTCGTGGGCGAGCATCCACCACGCCTTGCCCTCCGTCAGCTGCTCGGGGGCGAACACAGCGATGGGGATGCCGTCCCAGGAGGCGCTCGACGCTCCTCCACCGTAGGTACCGGAGTTGGCCAGGATGATCACCGCGCGGATGTCACCGCCGGTGCAGAATCCCAGATCGGCGGCGACCGATTGCTCGTCGGCGTCCAGCCAGAGCAGCTCGCACGACGCGTCGTCGTAGCCGAACCGGGTATGAAGGTCGAGGGTCGCGCACTCCGGAGCACCGGTGTCCGCGCCGATCGGATCGCCGGCATCGCTCACGGCACAGGAAACCTCCTCCATCGGTTCCAGTTCCGGACAATCCGAACCTCCCTGATCGATGCTGCCGTCGGAGGCAAGGTCGATCCGGTAGACGTTGAGGCGACAGGCGTACGCCTGGAACGGCGATGCGGCCAGGAGATCACCCAAGATCCTCTGGACCGCGCAGCGGTAGTCGTCCAGCTCCTCTTCCAGGAATCCGTCACCCAGGAAGAGCACGTCGATGGCCTGGCCGGGGTCGTCGGCGAGCTGGACCGGGTGCACCTGCGGGCACGGATGGGCTTCCGACAGTGCCGGGCACTCCAGGAGGAGCGGCAGCAGGAGGATCGCGAGGTTCATGGGAGGCCTCCGAGGATGTCGAAGCGCAGTGGCAGGTCGGTGTCGAACGTGTAGTCCGCCAGCGGTGGCTTCGCGGGAGCGCCGGGCGGCACCGCCTCGTGGAGGATGAGCTGCCCCTCGGCGACGAACGGCACCCGGAGCGTCGCGAGGCCGCTCGGCACGCGAACCCGGGTGCCGCGGATCGGCTGGGCTCCCGGGCCCGGGAGCTCGGATCGCACCTCCCGGGGGTCCTCCACGAGGCGCCAGTAGACCGGCGCGCCCAGCCGGTTCGTCACGACGAGCCAGAACGGCGGCGCCGCGGCCCGCACCTGCGGCCGGCTGCGGAAGGTGCCCCCCGGGATCCCCCGCGCGTCGACCACGACTCCACCCGGCTCGAACAGCACCTTCGCGAGGACCGTATCGGACCCGTCGAGGCCCGCCGGCGGCGGCAGGTTGAAGTTCTCCGAGAGGAACTCCACCAGCGCGCCGTCACCGGTGAAGCCGTCGGCCGGCGGGGCGCCGTAGACGCCGAGATCCGTCGACACGAAGTCCTCGTCGCAGTCCCCGCAGAGCGTCTCCGGCGGTGGATTGCAGTCGCTGCAGCCGCCCAGGAGAAGGAGGGCGACCAGGGACGCCGGCGCCCCCGCCCGCCGCCGTTCAGGCACTGCCCTTCCAGTCGATCTCGACGTACTGCACGGGGATCGTGTCGCAGGTCAGCTCCCAGGAGAGGTCCGTGCCCACGGCAAAGAATTCCTCCGGGAGCTCACGGGAGCTCCCCGCCGATCGTCCCGTGAGCGCGTCGTCGTATCCCGTGAGATGCCACTCGATGCACAGGTTTCCCGAGCTTCCGGCGCATTCCACGACCCCCATCGTCACCTCGATCTTCCGGCCGCCCTCGTCCTCGCGGGTGAGCACGGCCGTCGTGCACTCCCGCTCGTCCGCGCTGCCCGTCGTGCACTCCGGATTCGTGGTGCACGCCCGGAGGCGATCGATCTTCCGGTTCACGAAGCGCGAGTTCATCTGGCCCTCGGACGGGCTGCCCGTATCGGCGAGCGTATCTTGATCCTCCCACTTGAACGACTCACCGTCCGGCTCGATGGTCGTCTTGGGCGGGGGCGGCCCGACGCCCTCGTCGCCGCTGCCGCAGCCGGCCAGAGTGACAAAGAACAATCCCGTCGCGAGAAGCGCCATGTTCCTTCGCATGCAGCCTCCTCGGGGAGCCGGTGTTCCGGGATGGGACACCGGTCCTCCCCTCCAGGTCAGCCGGCATCCCCTGCCGGCGGTTCACCTTCCGGTACGAACAGCGTTCGCAGATCTTCACGCCCCCGCAGGAACTCGCGGCTCGCGACGGGTGCCGCGTCGAGAAACGCGTCGCGCGCCCGGTCCCGCCGGGACCGCAGCGACGCCGCGTCGGCAACCCGCTGCCCCTCGAGCTCCAGCAGCAGATCCGCCGCCCGGGCCGTCTCGACCCGCAGCCCCATCGACTCCGCCTCGTCCAGCGCCCGGCCGGCCTCCCGCGCCGCCTCGTTGGCCCGGCCGGAGGCCTCCAGCGCCCGGGCCAGGACGTTCCGGGCGATCGTTCGCTCGTGGGGCCGGGCGCTCGGGTGGTCGAGGGACTCGCGGGCCAGTGCCAGGGCGCCGGCGGCGTCCCCGGCCAGCAGCGCGAGGCGTGCCTCCGCCGCCAGCGCCGGCGCCACCAGGTAGAGCGCCTCGTCGGCCCCCGGCGCCTCTCGCGCGGCCTCGAGCTGCACGCGAGCCGCCGCCGCCCCCCGGGCCGCGAGCACCTCGCCGCGAGCCAGCGCGATCCGCGGGACGAGGTCCGCCAGCGGCTCCTCCCCGGTCGCCAGGCGTTCCGCCTCGTCCAGGTCCGCCTGCGACCCCTCGTCCATCCCGAGCAGACCGCGCTGCATCCCCCGCTCGCACAGCGCGTAGGCGAGGTAGGTGTCGCGGCCCAGCTCCCGTTCCAGCGCCACCGTGCGCTCGATGTCCTCGAGGGCGGGACCGGGATCGCCGCTCAGCCCGCGGAGCCACCCCCGGGTCGCGAGGGAGGTCGAGAGGTTTCCCCGGTCGCCGTCCGGGGTGTCGTCCAGTTCCACCAGGGTGTCGTAGGAATCCAGCGCCTCGCGGATCCGCCCGCGCTGGACGCTGACGTCGGCGAGCAGCGACAGCGCAAGGACCTCGCGCTCCCGGTCGCCGCGCTCCCGGGCGAGCTGCAGCGCCTCCTCCGCGAACGCCTGTCCCTCCGAGGGTCGGCCGGTATAGATGAGGGCGCTGGCCAGGTTCGTGAGCGCCGGCAGCAGGAAGCGCGGGTTCCCCAGGTCGCGCGCCTCCTGCACCGCGGCCCGCAACGTGTCCTCGGCGTCCTCGTAGTTCCCGGTCTCCAGGTAGGCGGCGCCCAGGCTGCTGAGGCCGTTGACGACGAGACGGAGGTTCCCCGTCGTGCGCGCCCGCGCCATCGCGGCGTCGTACTTCTCCCGGGCCTGTCCCAGGTTGCCGCGCCGGAGGTCCATGTCCCCCTCGGCCTTCCGCGCCTCGGCCCAGCGCGCGTCGAGCCCCGCTCCCCGGAACGCCTCCGCGGCCGCCCGGTAGTCCGCCGCGGCCGCGTCGTAGTCCTTGCGGCGGTAGTCGAGGTAGCCCCGGGCCATCCCCACCTCCCCCGCCCCGCCGTCCAGGGAGAGGGAGGCGTAGATCGCCGCCGACTCGTCGAGGATCGGCGGGACCTCGTCCCAGCGCTGCAGCCGCGTCAGCACCCGCGCTCGCCGGAGCCGCGCCCGGGGGTTGCGGGGGTCCAGCGCCAGCGCCGTGTCCACCGGGGGCAGGGCCTGCTCGTTGCGGCCGGCGCGCTCGAGCGCCCCGGACCAGTCGAGGAGCGTCTCCGGCTCATCGGGATAGCGCTCCGCCAGGACCGCGCGCTCCGTCGCCTCGGTCGCGAAGTCCCCGGCGATCCGGGCCGCCACCGCCCGCAGCTCCTGCGACTGCCGCAGCGTCACCGCCGCCTGCCGCGAGTCGACGAGCCGCCGCGCCCGCGCGATGACCTCCTGGGAGCGCGCCACGTAGCCCGCCTGCCAGAGGGCGTCTGCGAGGGCAACCTGGGCCGCGACGAACCCCGGCTCCACCTCCACCGCCCTCTCGAGCAGCCCGATCGCCCGGCCGTAGTCGCTGCGCTGGACCGCGCGGCGCCCCTCGAACTCCAGCAGCCGGGCCTCCTCCGACGCGGTGAAGGCCGCCTCCTCCTCGGGCACGGCGCCGGCGCCGAGCAGGGCCAGGACCTGCGGCAGCGCCGCGCTGACCAGCGCCACCGAGGTGGCCGCCTCCGCCCGGAACGTCCCCGGCGCCTCGTCGGGGCCGTGAACCTCCCCGGTCGCGACCCACGTATCCTGCTCGAGGTAGAGG
>JASFRI010000349.1:0-4561 GCA_050115015.1 Acidobacteriota bacterium | reverse complement strand
TCCAGCTCGCGACGACGCTGCTTGTGCTCCTCCTGGGCGCGTCTCTCGGTCGCGGCGGCCTGCTCGCGGGCCTCGATCTCGACCTCCTTGAGGCGGGCCGCGGCGTCGCGCTCCGCGTCCTCCCGGAGCCGGCGCGCGGCCTCCTCGGCCTCGCCGATCCGGCGGGCCGCGACGAGGTGCCGGTAGGCGAGGTGTGCCGCGGCGCCCAGGGCAAACGCCGCGAGGATGGACAGCATTTCGACGAGGTTCATCCGGAGATCGCCAGTCTGGAGCTTCGAGGGAGCGGGAGGGAGCGACGGTAACCGACCCCCGTCGGTCCCGCCCTGATGACGCCCCGCTGGGTCGTGTGGCCGGGCTGCTTGAACCTGGCTCAACAGGTGGGTGCCCGAGCGACCGCTTCAGGCTTCCCCCGGAGGGGCGTGCTCACCACGGCCGCAAGCGAGGCTCCCGGTGCATCGGTGTTGGCTCAACGAGCCGTGGCCATCACCAACCCAGCAGGGAAGTCGGCGGGATGGTACCTTCCCTCCCGGAGCAGGTCAAGCAGCCGGAAGCGACCCCGTCACGCCAGGGCGCCGTCCAGGAGGGACTCGATCCGGCCCACCCGCCGGCCGATCTCCTCGTCCACCGGGCCGGCGTCACCGCGCCGGCGCAGGTCGTCGGCGATGTTCAGGGCCGCCAGGATGGCGATCTTGGCCGTGTCGGCGGTCCGGGTGAGGTCCGCCACCTCCCGCATGCGGCCGTCCACGTACTCCGCCAGGTTCTCGATGTAGGAAGGCTCCTGGTCCGTGCGGAGCGTGTAGCTCTGCCCGAAGATCGTCACCGGCACCGCCTGCCCCTTGCCGCTCATAGCGCCTCCTCGATCATGCGTATCAGGCCCTCCACCCGGTTGCGGACCGCCTGCCGCTCGTCCCGCAGCAGCCGGAGCTGGTCCTCGAGCGCCTCCCGGCCGGAGTCCTCCGCCGGGGTGGCGCGGTCCTTCGCCTCCTCCAGCTCCCGGCTCAGCCGCTCGTTCTCCGACCGTAGCGCGGCGAGGACCTCGACGGCGCGCCGGGTCTTCTCCTCCAGTCTTTCCAGAACCTCGTGATCCACTTGTTCCCCCGTTTCCGTCCGGCGGTCTACTCCCGCAGGCTGGCGCCGAGCTCCTCCTGGAGGGCCGCGACGAGCCGGCCCTGGACCTCCTCCACCTCCTCCGACAGCAGGGTCCTCTCGGGATGCCGGTAGGTGATGCTGACGCTGAGGCCCACGGTCCCTTCCGGAAGGCCGGGGCCGGTGTAGCGATCGAACGGGGCGATGTCGACGACCCAGTCCCCGCCGGTCCGCTCGATCACCGCCTCCACCTCGCCGTAGGTCCGGGACAGCGGCAGCACCAGGCTGAGATCCCGGTTGACGGGAGGATACCGCGGTATGGGACGGTAGCTCACCGGCTCCGGGGACCCCTCGAGAAGGGCCGAGAGGTCCACCTCGGCGACCACCGCCGGCTCCTCGAGCCCCAGCGCGAGGGCCACCCCGGGCTCCAGGGCACCGATCCAGCCGATCTCCCGCTCGCCTCGCATCCAGGTGACCGCCGCCTCCGACCGCAGCCAGTCCGGGCCGCCCCGCCGGCGTCGCGGCGGCTCCCGGCGCAGGCCGCGGACCAGGTCCTCCAGCACTCCCGTCAGGTCGTAGGGATCCACGGGCACGGGCTGGCGGCTCCAGTGCGGCGGCGCGGCGCTGCCGTGAGCCGCGACCCCCAGGTACAGGCGCTCCTCCGGCAGGTCCTCACCCCCCCGGTCCCGGAAGACGCGGCCGAGCTCGTAGAGGCGGACGCGACGGGCCCCGTGGCTCACGTTGTGGGCGATGTTCCGGACCAGGGAGGGGAGCAGCGAGGACCGGAGCACGTCCCCGCGCTCCGACATGGGGTTCGTGAGGGCCACCACCGCCCCGGGCCAGGAAGAGCACAGCGCGTCGTCTCCGCGGGCCACCATGCTGAAGTTGAGCGCCTCCTGGAAGCCCGCATCCTCGAGCAGGCGGCGGACGCCGGCCTCCGCCTCGCGCGTCGGCGTCCATCCGTGCTCCTCCGACGCGAAGAGGGGAAGCTCCTCCGGGACGCGGTCGTACCCCGCGATCCGGCCGACCTCCTCGATCAGGTCCTCCTCCCGGGTCACGTCGGCACGATGCGACGGAACCTCCACGGAGTCGCCCAGCACCCGGAAGCCGAGGCGCTCGAGGATCTCCTCCTCGGTCTCCCGGGCCACGGGCATGCCGAGAAGCCGTCCGGCCCGTCCCTCACGCAGGGGAACCTGCCGCGGGGCGGCCCGGCCGGGGTAGTCGTCGACGATCCCCGGCGCGACCTCGCCGCCCGCCAGCTCGGCAAGGAGGCCGGCGGCCCGGTTCACGGCGGCGAGGGTCGCCTCGCGGTCGGCGCCGCGCTCGAAGCGGTAGGCGGCGTCGCTGCGCAGGCCGAGTTCCCTTCCGGTGCGGAAGATCGTGACCGGATCCCACCAGGCGGCCTCCAGGAGCACGTCCCGGGTGGCACCGGAGATCTCGGTGTCGTGTCCTCCCATCACCCCCGCGAGGGAGACCGGTCGCTCGCCGTCGGCGATGAGGATCATCCAGTCCCGCAGGCGGCGCTCCACCCCGTCGAGGGTCTTCAGGCGTTCGCCGGGACCCGCCAGGCGTACGTGGAGGGTGCCCCCGCGGAGCGTTCCGAGGTCGAAGGCGTGCAGCGGATGTCCGAGCTCGAGCATGACGTAGTTCGTCACGTCCACCACGTTGTTGATGGAGCGCAGGCCGGAGCGCTCGAGGCGCGAGACCACCCAGTCGGGGGAGGGACCCACGGTGACCCCCCGCACGATCCGGGCCGTGAAGCGGGAGCACAGCTCCGGGACCTCGTTGTGGAGGGTGAAGGAGCCCGCAATGGAAGAGCCGGCCTCCCGGACCTCGACCAGGGGCCCCAGGTCCGCCAGGGGGCAGCGGTACAGGGCTCCCAGCTCCCGGGCCAGGCCCCGGACGCTGAGGCAGTCGGGACGGTTCGCGGCGATCTCCAGCTCCAGTACCGTGTCCTTCCCGATCGACTCGATGCGATCCACCGCGCTTCCGCTGGCGGTGAGCCGGTCGGCGATCTCCGTGGGCGGCCCATCCAGCCGGATGTGGTCCGCGAGCCATTCCAGGCTGAGCTTCAAGTCCTGTGTCCTCCGTCCTTCCGCACGTGCCGTCAGTCCACGAACTGCCCCAGGAACCGTAAGTCATTCTCGAAGAACAGCCGGATGTCGTGGACGCCGTAGCGGAGCATGGCGATCCGGTCGATGCCCAGCCCGAACGCGAAGCCGGTCCAGCGTTCGGTGTCGTAGCCCACCTGCTCGAAGACCGCAGGGTGCACCATCCCGCAGCCGCCCATCTCCAGCCAGCCGGTCTGCTTGCAGGATCGACATCCGGCCCCGTCGCACAGGATGCATGAGACGTCGTACTCCGCTCCGGGCTCCACGAAGGGGAAGTACGAGGGCCGGATCCGGATGCGGACCGAGGGTCCGAAGATCTTGCGGCAGAAGTGGCTGAGGGTGCCCTTCAGATGCGCCAGGGAGACCCCCTCCGCCACCACGAGGCCCTCCACCTGGTGGAACATCGGCGAGTGGCTGAGGTCCGGCGTGTCCCGCCGGAACGCCTTGCCCGGGGCGATGATCTTCAGCGGCGGCTGCCGCTTGCTCATGGTGCGGATCTGCACCGGCGAGGTGTGGGTGCGCAGGAGGCGCCGCGCCGCGACGTAGAACGTGTCCTGCTCGTCCCGGGCGGGATGGTGCGCCGGGATGTTGAGGGCCTCGAAGTTGAAGTAGTCCGTCTCGACCTCCGGGCCGTCCTCCACCGAGTAGCCCATCTCCAGGAAGACCTCCTCGATCCGGGCCGAGGTCCTGGCGATGGGGTGGGGAAGCCCGCGGTCCGGCGGGCGGCCGGGGAGGGTGACGTCCAGCGCGGGACCCCGCCGGGGACGGGGCCCGGCCTGCAAGCCCTCACGGGCCTCCGCCAGCGCGGCCTCGACGTGGGACCGGAGGCGGTTCGCCGCCTGGCCCGCAGCGGCCCTTTCCGCCGCCGGCAGCGAGCCCAGGGACTGGAGCACCGCGCGCACCAGGCCCGCCTTCCGGCCGACGTAGCGCACGCGGATCGACTCCAGGTCCGCCGGGGTCGAGGCCGCGGCGAGATCGCGGTCGAACTCCTGTCGGATCTTTTCGGGATCCAGGCTCATGCGCCCCTCCCCGAGGCGGGAGAGGTCAGCTCAGCGCCTTCCCGGAGATCTCGGCGAGGCGGGCGAACCCCTCGGGGTCGGAGTAGGCGATGTCGGCGAGGACCTTGCGGTCCAGGTCGATCCCCGACATCCGCAGGCCGGCCATGAAGCGGCTGTACGACAGGCCGTGCTGACGGGCGCCGGCGTTGATCCTCACGATCCACAGCCTGCGAAAATGACGGCGGCGCGCCCGGCGGTCCCGGTAGGCGAAGTTGCCGGCGCGATCCACCGCCTCCTTCGCGGAGCGATGAAGCCGGCTCTTGCCACCGTAGAAGCCGCTGGCGAGCTTGAGGATCTTCTCTCTTC
>JASFRI010000348.1:0-4576 GCA_050115015.1 Acidobacteriota bacterium | reverse complement strand
GCCGCGGGCAGCCAGGCACGGGCGATGTTCTTCTTCAGAAACGGGGCGAACGAGCCGCTCGTCACCACGCCGACGGCCTCACCCTCGACGAGCACGGCGTGCCCCCCCCGTGCGATCCCGCGGTCCACCATCTCGATCCCTCGCAGCCTGCGGGCGACACCCTGCTCCCGCTGCCGTACCAGGGTCTCGCGGCCGATGAAGGGTCCCGCGTCCAGCCGCACGATGAACCCCACGCCCGCTTCCAGCGGTGTGGTCTCCGCGGTCGCATCGGTGCCGTGCAGGATCAAGCCGGCCTCCAGCCTCAGGGTATCCCGGGCAGCCAGACCGACGGGCACGAGCCCGTGACGGGCCCCCGCCTCCATCAATGCCCTCCAGACCGCCTCGGCCCGCCCTGCCGGGACCAGGATCTCGTACCCGTCCTCGCCGGTATAGCCGGTCCGCCCGACCATGCAGGCGGCCCCGGCGAGACTCGCCTCCGCGCAGCCGAAGAACGCCAGGTCCCGGGCTACCTTCCCGGCGACCGGTTCCAGGATCCCCTCGGCCTCGGGCCCCTGGAGGGCGAGCAGGGCGAACTCCCGGCTGCGGTCCCGCACGGACACGCCCGCCGGCGCCCGCCGGGCGACCCACTCGTGGTCGGCGGCGGCGTTCGCCGCGTTCACGACCACCATGTACTCGCCGCCGGCCCGGCAGTAGATGATGATGTCATCGAGCATCCCCGCCTTCTCGTTCAGCAGCGCCGAGTACTGCGCCTGCCCCGGGGCGAGCCTGGAGACATCGTTGGGCGTCAATCCCTGGAGGAGCGCCTGCCCGCCATCGCCGGTCACCTCGACCTGGCCCATGTGGCTGACGTCGAACAGGCCGGCGCGGCTGCGGACGGCCAGATGCTCTTCCACGACCCCCGAGTACTGCAGGGGCATCTCCCAGCCAGCGAAGGGGACCAACCGGGCGCCGGCCTCCCGGTGCAGTTCGAAGAGGGGGGTTCTCCTGAGGTCCTGCCGGTCTGACATCGGAAAGGGACGTCCTGCGCGGCTGGGGCTACGGCGAAACCGGCGCTGTCCCCGGTCCGGGAACGACCGACGCCGTGCGAGGGACTGGCCGCCCGCCCCCGCATCGAGGGTTGCGTGATGCTCAGAAGGGTTGGGAAAAGTAGCACATACCCCTTGCACTGTCAAGAAATCGAGCTTGCACGCGATCCGGGCAGCGCTTATGTTCGCCCCGTACGGGTTCCCTCCGCCGTCCGCGGGGCCCGTCCGGAGTCCGGCCGGGCGTACCGTCCTGGAACGTCGGGCGGGATCGTGTTTCGACATGCGTCCAGCTCCCGCAGAGCACCTCATCCGTTGCCCGCACTGCCTGGCCGACCACGACGCCCTCCAGGCCATCTGGTGCTCGTGCGACCCGCAGAACCCGACGAAGCTGTGCCCGTTCTGCCTGGAGTGCTTCTGCAACGCCGATCCGGACTTCCGGGACGCCTTCTGGCGTGATGCCCCGCCGGCGCTGCTCGAGGAGCGCCGGGCCCTGCGGGAATCCCGTCTCCTTCTGGGGGACATGCTCGTGCGGGCGGGCGTCATCACCACGGATCAGCTGCTCCAGGCCCTGGTCCGCCAGAAGCAGGAAGGGGGCCGCGTCGGGGACGCGCTGGTCGCCCTCGGCTACCTCACGAAGGAACGGATCGACGAGTTCGTGCGGGTCCAGCACTCCGTGGTCACCTTCGACATCAACCCCGCCGCCCTCGATCTCACCCTCGTCCGGGAGGTCGGCGTCGCGTTCTGCCGCCGGAACCGGATCCTGCCTCTGGAGCGGGAGACGCTCCAGAACCGCACGCTCGTGACCCTCGCCATGGCCGATCCCGCGGACACCGAGACCATCCAGCAGGTGCAGGGGCGCTGCGCCTGCCAGGTCGTGGCCGGGCGGGCCGCGGACGATGCGATCCGCGCCGGCCTCGACGCCTGTTTCCCGGATCCCGCGGAATCCGACCCGGGGGATCCTCCCGCCCGGACGCCCGAGGCGGGGGCACCGGACCCGGGACCGCTCCTGGACCGTCTGCTGTGCACGGGCCTGGAGCGCGGTGCGGACGATCTGCACCTGCGGTCCGAGGCGGGCCGGCTCGAGGCGCGCTACCGGATCCGCGGCAGGGGCTTCCGGGCCGCCTGCCCGTCGGACGCGGACGCCAACGCGCTCCTGGCGGAGCTGCGCCGCCGCGCCGGCGGCGGCGACACCCTGCGGTTCTCCTTCGGCGGTGGGGAGGTCGACCTGAGGTTGGACACTGCCGGGGGAGGCGGGGAGATCACCATCCGGTTCGGCAGCTGACCTCAGCCGAAGTGGCGGACCAGCGCCTCGACGAGCCCCTCGATCGTGTAGCGGTCCGGCTGGATGTCGACCCGGAGCCCCGTGCCGCGGGCCGTATCCGCGGTGATCGGTCCGATGCAGGCGATGGCCACCCCGTCCAGCGGCCCCGGATCCCCGTCCGGCAGCAGCTGCAGCAGGTTCCGCACCGTCGACGATGACGTGAAGGTCACGCAGTCGACGCCCGCATCCAGCGCGCCGGCCAGCCTCTCGGCGGATCCTTCCGGGACGACGGTCCGGTAAACCGGGACCACGTCGACACGGGCGCCCAGCTTCCGGAGCCCGTCCGGCAGCACCTCCCGGGCCTCCAGGGCGCGGGGGATCAGCACCTGGACCTTGCCGGCCCGGCCCGCCAGGATGCCCCTGGCCATCTCCAGGACCGCCTCGGCCCGGTACTCCTCCGGCACGGACGTGCCCAGTCCGGCCTCCCGCAGGGCGGCGGCGGTCGCGGGACCGATGGCGAGCACCCGCGCCCCCCCCAGCGCGGTCATGTCCAGCCCACGCTGGCGCAGCCGGGCCGCGAAGCGATCGACACCGTTCGCGCTGGTGAAGATCGCGAGCTCGTAGGAGCCCAGACGGTCGATGGCCCGGTCTGCCGGCCCCCAGTCCTCCGGCTCGACGATCTCGATGGTCGGCAGTTCCACCACGGTGGCACCCGCCTCCTGCAGGCGATGGCAGAACTCCCCCGCCTGGGCGCGAGCCCGGGTGATGAGGATCCGGACGCCGTGGAGCGGGCCCGACATCAGGCCTCCGCCCCCCCGCCGTCCAGGAGCTCCCGGGCCCCGCCATCGAGCGCCCGGGCCGCGAGGCGGTCCCCCAGCTCCTCCGGCGCGGCGACCGTCCCCTCCGCCTCCAGCCGGAGGACACTGGAGCCGTCGGGCCTGGCGACCACGCCCCGCATCCTCAGCCGGGTCTCCTCCGCCTCGGCCAGCGCGGCGATGGGGACACGACAGCCGCCGCCGAGGGCCGCCAGGAACCGGCGCTCGGCCGCCACCGCCGCCGCGGTGGGAGCATCCGCGAGGATCGCGACGCACGCGGCGACCTCCCGGTCCGTCTCGCGGATCTCGATCCCCAGGGCGCCCTGCCCCACCGCCGGGAGGGAGACCTCCACCGGCAGGGGCACATGGGGGACGTCGATGGCGAGCCGCCGGATGCCCGCGGCGGCGAGGACCATGGCATCCACGGCTCCGTCCCGCAGCTTGCGCACCCGGGTGTCGACGTTGCCGCGGATGGGCCGGACGTCGAGGTCCGGGCGCCGCGCCAGCAGCTGCGCCGCGCGGCGGGGCGAACCCGTGCCGACCCGGGCGCCGCGGGGGAGCTCGTCCAGACCGATCCCGGCGGCCGAGCACAGGGCGTCCCGCGGATCCTCGCGCCGGGTCGTCGCTCCCAGGGTCAGCCCCGGAGGCAGATCCGCGGGGAGGTCCTTCATGCTGTGGACCGCGAGGTCGATCGTCTCCGCCATCAAGGCCTCCTCGATCTCCTTGACGAAGAAGCCCTTGCCCGGAAGCTGATCGAACGGGATCGACTGGGCCTGGTCACCCTGGGTGCGAATGATCCGGATCGTCACCTCCAGCTCCGGGCGGGCGCGCCGCAGCTCCGCCTGCACCCACCCGGCCTGCCAGCGAGCCAAAGCGCTGCCGCGGCTGCCGATGACCAGACGTCTCATGGATTCACCTCGTCCGCCGGGGGTGCCTTCCGGGCATCCTTCTCGGTCTCCCGGGACCGGGCCGTCGCCGGCGTGGACTGGATGCCGAAAAGCTGGCGGATCAGCGACACCCGGTCGGCGCCGTTGGAGGAGGCCGCGGACCGCTTCAGGTGCCGTATCGGCCCGTGCAACACCTTGTTGATGAGCGACGAGGCGAGTTCCTCCACCGCCTGTCGCTGCTGGGGATCGAGGTCCTGCAGCCGGCCCTGGAAGCGCTGGAACTCCGCGTCGCGCAGCTCGCCCAGCTTGTTGCGCAGGGCGACGATGGTCGGACTGACCTCCTGCGCCCGGGCCCACTTCTCGAAGGACAGCACCTCTCCCTCGACCTGGCGCTCCGCCTTCTCCGCGGCGAGCCGGCGTTCCTCGAGCCCGGCCTCCGCGACGTGCTGCAGGTCGTCGACGTCGTACAGGTAGAGATTGTCGACCTCGTTGACCGCCGGCTCGATGTCCCTGGGCACTGCGAGATCGATCAGGAAGAGGGGCCGATTGCGGCGCCTGCGCATCACCCGGGCGGCATCTTCATGTCCC
>JASFRI010000347.1:0-4582 GCA_050115015.1 Acidobacteriota bacterium | reverse complement strand
AGCTTCTCGGTGACGGGGACGAGATCCGCGTCGGCGGCGCGGTGATCCGGACGCTGGAGACGCCCGGCCACACGCCGGAGTCCGTCTGCTTCCTCGTCTTCGAGCGGGCGGGGAACGTGCCGCGGGCGGTCCTGACGGGGGATACGCTCTTCGTCGGGGAGGTGGGCCGGCCTGACCTCATGGGCACGGACCTGAGCGCGGAGACCATGGCCGGCATGCTCCACGACAGCCTCCGGACGAAGATCCTCCCGCTTCCCGACGACGTGATCGTCTACCCGGGACACGGGCCGGGGAGTGCCTGCGGCCGCAACATCGGACCGGAGACCTCGTCGACCATCGGGAAGGAGCGACGGCTCAACTATGCCCTGAACATCCAGGACCGGGACGCCTTCATCCGCGCGGTCACGACGAACCTGCCGCGTCCTCCGCGCTACTTCCCCCACGACGCGCGGCTGAACCGGGAGGGTCCCGAGCTGCTCGAGAACGTCCTCGGGTCGCTGCAGGCGGTGAAGGCGGGAGACGCCCGGCGCCGGTTCGAGGAGGGGGAGGTGCTGCCCCTGGACGTCCGCTCCGCGGACCGGTTCGGCGCGGCCCACGTGCCGGGGGCCCTGAACATCGGGCTGCAGGGTCGCTACGCGGCCTGGGCGGGGACGCTCGTGGATCCCGCCACGCCGGTGCTCCTCGTGACGGAGCCGGGCCAGGAGGGGGAGGCGGCCGTGCGCCTGGCGCGGGTCGGCTATGACAACGTGGTCGGCTATCTGGAGGGCGGAATGGAGTCCTGGACCCGTGACGGGCTCCCGGTGCGGCGGCATCCCCAGATCGGCGTCGACGAGCTGCGCCGCCTCATGGACTCCGGGGGGATGCAGGTCCTCGACGTGCGCGGCCCGGGCGAGTGGGAGGAAGGGCACATCGCCGGCGCCCGCCAGCGATGCCTGACCGAGATGGCCGCCGGGAACCTCCCGGAGCTGGATCCCGACCGGGATGTAGCGCTGATCTGCGGCAGCGGCTACCGTTCCTCGGCGGCGGCCAGCCTGCTGGAGCAGCGGGGCCACCGCGGCGTGCTGCGGAACGTCACGGGGGGCATGCAGGCCTGGCGCGCCGCCGGCCTCCCGGTCGAGGGTACGTAGCCGGTCGACCCCGGCGACGCCGGCGCCGGACGCGGCGGAGAAATCCCGGCGCCTCTCCGGTTGCCGCCCGTCACGGGAAGATCGCCCGCAGGTCGGAGCCGTCGGGCCGGCTCATGGCGATGCGGACGGTGTCCCCGTCGCGACTGTCCTCGAGGACCACCCGGTCCCTCCCGGACCAGCCGATCGGAAGGAGCCCCGCGGGGAACTCCTGCGGGTCCCCGCCACGCGCCAGCGACCAGCCCCGTACCCCCGGCCCCGGCCCGGGCTCCGGGACCGTCTGGACCAGGACCCGGTCCCCGCGGGGGGAGACGGCGAGGCTGCGGGGAAGGTCCGGAAGCTTTCCGAGGACGACCTCCTCTCCGGTGGCGCGATCCCGGACCCGGATCGTGGAGCGTCTCTCCGGTTCATCACAGTTGCTGAAGGCGACGAACTCCGGTGTCAGGTCCATCCGGGAACCGCATCCCCCTTCGGAGAGGGGCGTGGCGGCTCCCGTGGCGAGGTCGATCAGCCGCGCCCGGTAGAGGCCCGTCTCCTCGTCCTCGCGACGGTAGGTGACGAGCGCCAGCACGCCGTCCACCACGGGCCGGCGGGCGAACGCCCGGGGCCACAGGGCGAGCTCGTCCCCCGCGATGACGACACGCGTCTCCCCGGTCTCCACGTGCATCGCCACGATCCGGAAGGTCGCGGTCCCCGCGGTGCGGAGGGGATACAGCACGATCTCGTCCCCGGTCCAGCCGAGGAGGTCGGTGCCACCCGCCACGAGAGGGTCCGTGAGCTCGAGAGACCGCGTGGCTCCGGTCCGGAGGTCCACGACCAGGACCTGGCCGCCCTCGTGGATCGCGACCCGTTCCCCGTCCGGGGAGAAGGCGGTGCCGAGCTGCAGCTCGCCGGTATGGGTGATCCCGCCCTGGCGGACGTCGGACAGGATCTCCCGGTCGCCGCTGCCGTCGGTGCGGACGACGCGCAGCGACGTGCGGTTCCCGCGCAGGCCGAGGGGTCCGCGCACCGACAGGTAACTGACCCAGTCGCCGTCCGGCGATACCTCGGGCGCCAGCGTCAGGCGTCCGGTCAGGCGGAGCATCCCACCCCGGTCCAGGGGGATCGACCAGATCTGGCGGGCATGGAAGCGGCGGTCGCGAACCTGGGCGACGATGGCGGTGCCGTCGGGGGTCATCGTCACGTCCTCGAAGACCGCCTCGTCGGGGTCGATCCTCCCGGCGATCTGGACGAGAGGCAGCGTGGCGCCGAGGAGGACGGCCCCCGTCAGGACCGCGGTGCCTGCGGCGTTGCGCCGAAGACTCCGGCCGCGCAGCATCCCGCCCCGGGTGAAGGTCCACCAGGACGCCCCGAGGAACAGCAGTCCCGCGAGCGCGACCTCGGCCGCCAGGAACTGCGGCTCCAGCCACGGCACCGCGTTCGCGCGGAGCAGGACCAGCGTCATCCCGCTCACCAGTGCGATGGACACCGCGATGCTGGCGGCGGTGACGGTGAGGCTCCGCTGGAGCAGGGTCGAGAAGAACGACGCGGTGCCGAAGGCGAGGAGGAAGACGGCGGCCAGCACGGCGCCGCTCATGCTGCCGCGGCTCGCACCCCACGGCACCGGGAGGACCATGCGCGCCACCGCATCCGGACCGGCGAGATGGGCGAAGGCCAGGCTCGCCGCGAGGGTCGCCGCGATCACGGCGAGCGCCGCGAAGGCGGCCACCGCCATCTTCACGCACCAGATCGACGAGCGGGACGCGGGCCGGGACAGGAGGAAGTCCAGGGAGCCCTCCCCCTTCTCGTTGGCGACGGTTCCCGCGGCGGCGGCGGCGGCGAACAGAGGCCAGATCAGTGCGGCATGGAACATGGGGAGCACCGCCGCCAGATCGGCGTAGTCGATCCCGCGCCCCATCGTCGAGGCGCCCGCGATCAGGAAGAAGGGGAGCGCGACCGCGATCCCGATCCCCGCGAGCATCACCGTGCGCTGCTCGCGCCATTCCTTCCAGATCAGCCCGCTAGGCATGAGGGCCTCCTCTCGTCAGCGCCACGAAGATCTCCTCCAGGGACAGGTCGACCACCTCCACCGACGCCGCGCCGGCCTCCCGGAGCCGGGCGGGCATGCCCGGGTCGTAGCCGCGCACCGTGAGCACCGCCTGATGGGCGTTGCGCTCGGCGCGCACCAGCCCCTCCAGCGGGAAGGAGGCCGGGGGCGGCTCCGGGTAGACGGCGCGCAGCTTCTTGTAGCCCTCCTTCACCGCGTCGAGGGGGGCCTGGAGCAGGAGCCGCCCGTCTTGCAGGATCGCGACCCGGTCGGCCACCCGCTCCATCTCGTGCAGCAGGTGGGTCGAGAAGAAGACCGTACCGCCCTCCGACTGGACGTTCGCGATCACCGCCTCCAGGAACTCGTGGCGCACGACGGGATCGAGCCCGGAGGTGGGGTCGTCCAGGAGGAGGACATCGGGACGGGGGGCGAGGGCCATCACCAGCCCCACCTTGGCCCGCATCCCGCGGCTGAGATCCCGCAGGCGCCGCTCCGCCGGCAGGCCGAGCTGGTCCTGCAGCGTCTCCGCGAGCTGTGCATCCCAGCGTGGGAAGAACGAGGCGTTGAACCGGAGGATCTCGTCCACGGTCATCCAGGGGTAGTACGTCGGATCCTCCGGCAGGTAGCCGACACGGCCTCGCAGGGCCACGGAGTCGTCCACCGAGTCCAGCCCCAGGACGGCCAGTCGGCCCGCATCGGGACGGATCAGGTTCAGCATCGTCCGGATGGTCGTCGTCTTCCCGGCGCCGTTCCTGCCGAGCAGGCCGAAGATGGCGCCCCGTGGCACCTCGAGGGTGAGGTCCTCCACGGCGACGGTCCGCCCGAACCGTTTCGTGAAGCCCTCGATGGCGATCGCAGGTGTCGTCATCCCTTCCTCCTCGTCCTGCCGGCCGGCGTGTGCTGCTCGCGGAACGCGGCGATCCTCCCGGCCACGATCGCCGGCACCTCTTCCAGCGGGATCTCCAGGTGATGGGCATCCACCAGGGCGCGGTCGACGCTGCGCTCCAGCCGCCGCAGGCGCTCTTCCCGCGACCACGGGGTCGCGCCGGCGGAGACCGCCGAGCCCCGGCCGGGCCGGGTCTCGAGGATCCCCTCGGCCTCGAGCTGCTGGTAGGCCTTGGCCGCGGTGTTCCGGTTGATCCGCAGCGCCACCGCCAGCTCCCGGATGGAGGGGAGCGCGTCGCCGGGTCGCAGCGCTCGTCCGGCGATGAGCGCCTTGATCTGCTCGATCACCTGCGCGTAGATGGGGACGGCGCTCGAGGGGTCGATCCGGAGATCCAAGCCGTGGCCTCCTTCCGGGTAGCTGTCCTACTGTCCTAGGACAGTATGGGACAGTCGGGCCCCGCTGTCAAGCCGGCCCGCCAACCCGGAATCCCGCCGCCGGGACCGCTATATTGACGCCATGGAGGGGACCCTCGAACCGCGCGCCGCC
>JASFRI010000346.1:0-4586 GCA_050115015.1 Acidobacteriota bacterium | reverse complement strand
CTTCGGGAGGACGTTCCGGGCCGGCACCGAGACCCGCGGCGCGTAGCCGCCGTCCCGGGTCTCCCCGAGGATGCCGTAGTGCCGGCAGAGGTTGTCGTTTCCAAGCGAGCAGGCCTCGCAGCGGCCGCACCCGAGGCCCGGGGCGATGAAGACCTCGCTCCCGACCTCCACGTCGCTCACGCCGGGCCCGACCTCGAGGACCACGCCGGCGACGTCGCAGCCCGGGATGATCGGCAGCGGGTAGCGGTGCCCCGGCACCCCCTTGCGGACCCAGAGGTCCAGGTGGTTCATCCCGCAGGCCCGCACCTCGACCAGCGCCTCGCCGGGGCCGGCCACGGGATCGGGGACCTCCTCGAAGCGCAGCGCGTCGAGGCCGCCGTGCTCGTGGACCCGGACCGCCTCCACCGCTACTTCCCCTCGAAGGTAGGCTTGCGCTTCGCGACGTGGGCCTCGAGGCCCTCCCGGGCGTCGGCGCTCTGGAACAGCTGCTGCTGCAGCTCGCGCTCCAGGGCGAGGCCCGACTCGAAGGACATCTCGAGGCCGGACTGCACGGCCCGCTTGATCCGCCCCACCGCCAGCGAGGCCCGGGCCGGCGGACAGAAGCCGCGAGCGTACTCCAGGACCTTCTCGAAGAACCCCTCCGGCTCGTGTACCTGGTTGACCAGGCCCATCGCCGCTGCCTCCTCGAAGGAGAACAGCCGCCCCTCCACCATCAGCTCCATCGCCCGCGACTTGCCCACAAGCCGGGCGAGGCGCTGGGTGCCGCCGGTGCCGGGGAGCACCCCCAGGGCGACCTCCGGGACGCCGATCTTGCCCGCCCCCCGGGCGGCGATCCGCAGGTCGCAGGCCATGGCCACCTCCAGGCCGCCCCCCACGGTGTGGCCGTTCAGGGCGGCGATGGTGAGCTTCGGCGTCTGCTCCAGGCGGTTCAGGGTCTCGTTGGCGTGCAGGCAGAAGTAGTACTTGAAGTAGGGGTCGGCCTTCTCGAGCATCGGGATGTTCGCGCCCGCGCAGAAGAACTTCTCCCCCATGCCCCGCAGGACGATCACGTGGACGGCGGCGTCGAACCGCGCCTCCAGGATGGCGGCGTCCAGCTCCCGCATCATCTCGTAGCTGTACGTGTTGGCCGGGGGATCGTTCAGGGTCAGGACCGCCACGCCGTCCCGGACCTCGTGTTGCACGCGCCTCGCGTCGTCGCTCATCGTCGTGATCCTCCTCGGGCCTGCCGCACCCGCGGCTCTCGTCGAAATTTCCGGAAGGGGAGCGATGGTATTCGCGGCTCCGGAAGCTGTCAACCGAGGCCCGCCGGATGCCCCGTCGCGCCCCTTTTCCCTTACAATGAGCCGTTCACGCCGGGTCCCCGAACCCGGCGAGGAGGAGCGATGCCGCCGTCCCTGACCCGAGGAGTGCGCCGCCACCGGCTCGACAACGGCCTGACCGTCCTGATCCGCCCGGTCCACGCGGCGCCGGTGATCGCCCTCAACACCTGGGTGAAGGCGGGCTACTTCCACGAGCCGGACGAGAAGGCCGGGATGGCCCATCTCTTCGAGCACATGTTCTTCAAGGGGAGCGAGCGCTTTCCCGGCGCGGAGCGCATCGGCGAGGAGGTCAGCCGCCTGGGCGGCGTCCTCAACGCCGGGACGATCTACGACTCCACGAACTACTACTTCGTCCTGCCGGCGGAGGCCTTCGAGCGCGGCGTCGCCATCCAGGCGGACGCCGTGATCCACCCGCTGTTCGACCCCGGGGAGCTCCGCAAGGAGGCGGAGGTGGTCATCGAGGAGTCGAACCGCAAGTACGACAACCCGCCCGCCTATGCCACGGAACGCATGTTCGCGCTGGCCTTCCGGGAGCACCGGATGCACCGCTGGCGCATCGGCGACAACGAGGTGCTGCGGAACATCAACCGGGACGATCTGCTGGCGTTCTTCGAGGACCTCTACCGGCCCGAGAACATCATCGTGACCATCGTGGGGGATGTCGACCCGGAGCGTGCGCTGGAGATCGTGGCTCGGGAGTACGCGCCGCTGCCCCGCGGCACGGTGGGGATGGAGCGCGGCCCCGCGGAGCCGGCCCAGGAGGGGTTCCGCTTCCTGGAGGAGACGGGGTCGATCACCCAGTCCCGTCTCGTCTGCGGCTGGCACACCCGCGGCTACGGTCACGAGGACAACGAGGCGCTGGAGATCCTCTCCGTCATCCTCGGGGCGGGGAAGACATCGCGGCTCTACCGGCACGCGGTAGGGCCCGACGCGGCGGCGGGGGCGTCGGCCTACAACTACCCGGTGGACGACATCGGCGTGTTCGTCGTTTCGGCCCACTTCCAGCGGGAGCGGCTTGATGGTGCCCAGACCGCGGTGTTCCAGGAGATCGAGCGGCTGCGCCGGGAGCCGCCCTCCGGGTTCGAGGTCGAGACCGCCCGGGCGCAGATCCTCTCGGGGTTCCTGCTCTCCCAGGAGGAGGTGCTGGGGCAGTCGTCGGTGCTGGCCTCGAGGGAGGCCCGCGGCGACTACCGGGAGATCGACCGCTACCTCGAGCGCCTGGCAGCGGTGACGCCGGGGGACGTGATGCGGGTCGCGGAAGCGTACCTCTCGCTGGACCGGGCGTCGCTGTTCCGCTACCTCGAGCGGCCAACGGAGGGGACGGCCGCGGAGGCCGCCGGACCCGGGACGGTCCGCGACGGCCTGCAGACGGTGATGACCGCCGCGCCCGCCCCGCGAGACCCGGACCCTCCCGTGGCGGGGCTGCTGGAGGCGGACCTGTCCGCCCCCGAGTCCGACGCCCCCGCGGCGACCCACGAGGAGGTCCTCTCGAACGGCGTACGGCTGCTGGTCCAGGAGTCCCACCACCTGCCGACCGCGTGGGTCGGGGCCTACTTCGAGGGTGGCCGCAGCGAGGAGGCCCCGGCGACGGCGGGGATCACCCGCCTCACGCTGTCCGGAGCCCTGCGTGGGACCAGGCGGCGGAGCGCCGAGGAGATCGACCGGGCCATCGAGTCGCTGGGCAGCGGCTTCGCCGCGGACTTTCACGAGGACTCCTTCGGGCTGACGGCTTCCGTCGCGGTGGAGCATCTCGCACCGGTGGTGGGGTTGCTGCGGGAGGTGGTCACCGAGGCGACCTTCCCGGAGGCGGGGGTCGAGAAGGGGCGGGAGATCGTCCTGGCGGGGATCCGCGCCGCCCGGGACTCCTCCATCGCGCATCCCCTGGACCTGTTCAGCCGGGCGTTCTACGGCGCGGATCACCCCTTCGGACTGCCGCAGCGCGGCAGCCTGGACGCGGTCGCGTCGATGACCCCGGCCGACCTGGCGGCCTGGTACCGGCGCACCTACGACCCCTCGCGCCTCACCCTGGTCTTCGTGGGGAACGTCGACCCGGTCCGGGTCCGCGCGTTCGCCGAGGAGCAGTTCGGCGGGCTGCCCGCGGACGGGGAGGCGCCGCCGCCCCTGCCGGCCTTCACGCCGCCCCGGGGCATGCTGGAGGCGGTGGAGCAGCGTCCCCGCCGGCAGTCAGCCTTCGTGATGGGCTTCCCGTCGGCGGCGCTGGGCAGCCGGGACTACTTCGCGCTGGAGGTGCTCCAGGGGATCCTCTCCGGGATGGCCGGGCGCTTCTTCGCGGAGCTGCGCGGTCGACGGAGCCTGGCCTACTCCGTCATGGCCGGGGACGTGGCGCGGCCGGAGGCCGGCTTCTTCTTCGGCTACCTCGCCGGTGAGCACCCCAAGGAGGAGGAGGCACGCCGGGTGATGCTCGCGGAGTTCGAGCGTCTCCGGGACGAGCCGGTCAGCGACGAGGAGCTGGAACGTGCGAAGGGCTACCTCGCGGGGGTGACGAAGATCCGCCTGCAGACGAACGCGCAGCGCGGCACGGATCTCATCCGCAACCGGATGCTCGGCCTCGAACTCGACTTCACCCGCCGCTACCTGGAAGCCGTGGCCACGATCACCGCCGAGGACATCCGCCGCGCCGCGGCAGCCACGTTCCACCGTGAACACTGCGCGGTGGGAATCCTCCGGGGCGGGGAGGCGTGAGCTCGCGCTAGTCGGACCGGCTCTTCATCGTCCGCATCCGGACCCTGGTCGTTCAAGGTGTCACGCCGCGTGACGGCTCCGTGCGCGCGCTGCCGCGCCGTCGCGGACACAACTCCCTGGACCGTCCCCACTTGCGGGAAGTGACCCAGCCGGCATGATCCGGGCAACAGCCCGCCGGCATGGCCGCCCCGCCGACGAGCCCCTGCCGCCGGAGACCCGGGCCGGACTACGAGCCCCGGAACCCCGCCGCCACCGTCCTGCACCGCGGCCCATCTGGTCGACCGGGATGGTGGCGAGAAGGCGCATCCGGCCGCCGCAGGCCGGCCGGCCAGCACGTCGACGGCGAAGACGCGATTCACCAGCTCGGCCCAGGAGGGCGCCACACCCGCGCCGTCGGTCGATGGGGACGCGCACGAGCCTCGTGGCGCGCTCGGCTCGGCAGCTTGGCTCGTCGACGTCACCCTTCTATGGTGTTTACTGGAAGCCCCCATTACCCGGTCGCTTCGCCAGAATGGAGGTTACTGTATAGTCATGTTTGCAACGTCCGGTGCCCGCTATCGCGCC
>JASFRI010000345.1:0-4589 GCA_050115015.1 Acidobacteriota bacterium | reverse complement strand
CAGTCCGTCCGCCACGCCGGCGTCCAGCTCCCTCGGCCTGTCCATCGTCATCGGCTCCCCCGCGGGGTCATTCTACCCCGGCGCGCGGGCGCCGGCTTCCTTGCCGGGGTTCGCGGGGAGGTGCTATACTCCCGGCTTTGCCGGGGGGCTCAGCAACCCTCCGCAACCCCCTGAAAACATGCCGCAAGGAGCCCTCGATGAAGGCCTATGAGACCTCCCAGATCCGCAACGCCGCGGTGATCGGTCACGGCGACGCCGGCAAGACCTCCCTCGTATCGGCCCTCCTGTTCGCAGCCGGCGCCCAGAACCGCCTGGGAAGCGTGGACGACGGCACCGCCGTCACCGACGCCGATGAGGAGGAGAAGGAGCGCAAGATCTCCCTCAGCTCCTCCCTGGCCCAGTTCGAGCATGGTGGCTGCAAGCTGAACCTGATCGATACCCCCGGCTACGCCGATTTCATCGGCGACGCCCGGGCCGGGATCCGGGCCGCCGACGCCGCCATCGCCGTCGTCAACGGGGTCCATGGACCACAGGTCCAGACCGCCCGGACCTGGGCGTGGGCCGAGGAGGAGGGGCTCGCCGGGGCCTTCGTCATCAACGCCCTGGACCGTGAGCGCGCCAGCTTCGAGACCAGCGTCGGGGCGCTCCAAGAGCAGTTCGGCCGCCAGGCCGTACCGCTGGCCATCCCTGCCGGCTCCGAGCACGAGATCGCCGGCGTGGTGAGCCTCCTCGACATGAAGCTCTACCCCGCCCCCGCCGAGGGGAGCCGCGAATCGAAGCCCACGGACATCCCCGCGGAGCTGCAGGACGCCGCCGCGGAGGCCCGGGGCGCCCTGGTGGAGATGGTGGCCGAGGCCGACGAGGCGCTCATGGAGGCGTTCTTCGAGAAGGGGGACCTGGACGACGACGCCCTCCTGGGCGGCCTGCGCGGCGCGATCGCCGCCCGCCAGATCTTCCCCGTCTTCCCCGCCGCCGCCACGAGGATGGTCGGGGCCCACGTGCTGCTGGAGGCGCTCGTCCGGGTCCTTCCCTCGCCCGTCGATCGGCCATCGATCACCGCCATCCCCGAGGGAGGAGAGGATCCGGTCGAGCTCGCGCCCGACCCGGACGCTGCCGTCGTCATGCAGGTGTTCAAGACCATCGCGGACCAGTACGGGACGCTGACCGTCATCCGCGTGTTCGCCGGAACGGTGCGCGCCGACACCGCCTACCAGAACTTCACCCGCAACAGCACGCCGCGGTTCGGCAGCCTCCTGAGCCTGAAGGGCCGCGAGCAGACGAAGGTGGCCGAGGCCTACGCCGGCGACATCGTGGCCGTGGCAAAGCTGAAGGACGTCCATACCGGCGATTCGCTGGGGGAGAAGTCCCGGGCGGTCCTGCTACCTCCCATCCCCTTCCCGCAGCCGATCATCTCCTTCGCGATCACCGCGAAGAACCAGGGCGAGGACGAGAAGATCGCCACGGCGGTGCACCGGCTGAACGAGGAGGACGCGATGCTCCACTTCAACCATGATCCGGAGACCGGAGATCAGATCCTCTCGGGCATGGGGACGGAGCACGTGCGGGTGACCGTCAGCAAGATGAAGCGACGGTTCGGTGTCGACGCCGTGCTCCACGCGCCCAAGGTCCCGTATCGCGAGACCATCCGGAAGTCCGCGGAGACCACGGCGCGGCACAAGAAGCAGAGCGGCGGTCACGGGCAGTTCGCGGAGTGCAAGATCCTCCTGGAGCCGGCCGAGCGCGGCGCCGGCTACGAGTTCATCGACAAGATCTTCGGCGGCTCCATCTCCCAGGGCTACCGCCCCGCCGTGGACAAGGGCATCCAGGACACGATGAAGAAGGGGACCGTGGCGGGCTACCCCGTCGTGGACGTGAAGGTGACGCTTCTGGACGGCAAGGAGCACTCCGTCGACTCCTCCGAGATGGCCTTCAAGGTGGCCGGATCCATGGCGTTCAAGGAGGCCATGGCCCAGTGCTCGCCGGTGCTCCTGGAGCCCGTCATGGAGGTCCAGGTGGTCGCCCCCGAGGATTGCATGGGGGACGTGATGGGAGACCTGTCGAGCCGCCGTGGTCGGGTGCAGGGGATGGAGGCCCAGGGGAGCTTCCAGGCCATCAAGGCCCAGGTTCCCATGGTCGAGATGCTCGAGTACGCCTCCACCCTGAAGTCCATCACCTCGGACCGCGGCTCGTACACGATGGTGCTGTCCCACTACGAGGAGGTGCCCGCCCAGATCACGGACAAGATCGTCTCCGAGGCGAAGGCAGCCCAGGAAGCGCACTGAGCCGATGTCCGGAACGTCCACGGTCACCATCGACGCCATCGCCGGGCGGGAGGGGCGCGAGGCCACCGTCCGGGGCTGGCTCTACCGCAAGCGGTCGAAGGGGAGGCTCCAGTTCCTGGTCGTGCGCGACGGCACCGGCTACCTTCAGGCCATCCTGGTGAAGGGGGAGGTCTCCCCCGGGGTCTGGGAGACCGCCGAGTCGCTGGGGCAGGAGTCGTCGCTGCGGATCACCGGCGTCGTCCGGAAGGACGACCGCGCGCCGGGCGGCTTCGAGATGGGCGCCAGCGGCATCGAGGTCATCCAGGAGACCCACGACTACCCCATCGGCCCGAAGGAGCACGGTCCCGACTTCCTCCTGGATCACCGCCACCTGTGGCTGCGGTCGAAGCGCCAGCACGCGCTGCTGCGCATCCGCAGCGAGGTGGAACACGCTTGCCGGGAATTCTTTCACGGCCGCGGCTTCACCCTCGTCGACTCCCCCATCCTGACCCCGGCGGCCTGCGAGGGGACCTCCACGCTGTTCGAGACCGACTACTTCGGGGACAGGGCCTACCTCTCGCAGTCGGGTCAGCTCTACCTGGAGCCCGCCTGCCAGGCCTTCGGCAAGGTCTACTGCTTCGGTCCGACCTTCCGGGCGGAGAAATCGAAGACCCGGCGGCACCTGACCGAGTTCTGGATGATCGAGCCCGAGGTGGCCTTCGCCGACCTGGACGACATCATGGAGCTCGCCGAGGACCTCGTGGTGCACGTCGTCGGCCGGGTGCTGAAGGCGCGCCGGCCCGAGCTGGAGGCGCTGGAGCGGGACATCGCCCCCCTCGAGGGCATCCAGAAGCCCTTCCCCCGCCTCTCGTACGACGAGGCGGCGGCGCTGCTCGTCGGCCGCGGCACCGGCTTCCGGCCCGGCGACGATTTCGGCGCCCCCGACGAGACGGCGCTCAGCGAGGCCTACGACCGCCCCATCATGGTTCACCGCTACCCGACGGACGTGAAGGCGTTCTACATGGAGCCCGACCCGGAACGCCCGGACCGCGCCCTCTGCGTCGACATGATCGCCCCCGAGGGCTACGGGGAGATCATCGGCGGCTCCCAGCGCATCCACGACCTCGCCCTCCTGGAGAAGCGGATCGACGAGCACGAGCTGCCCCGGGAGGCGTTCCGCTGGTACCTCGACGCGCGCCGCTACGGCGCGGTGCCTCACAGCGGGTTCGGCATGGGGATCGAGCGGGTGGTGGGATGGATCGGCGGAATCCACCACCTCCGGGAGGCCATCCCCTATCCCCGGACGCTGAACCGCCTCTACCCGTGACCCCCTCCAGACGTCCCGTCCGCGTCGGATTCGTCAGCCTGGGCTGCCCGAAGAACCTCGTGGACTCGGAGGTCATGCTCGGCACGCTCCGGGACGAGGGGATGCTGATCACCCCGGATGCCGCCGAGGCGGAGGTGATCGTCGTGAACACCTGCGGTTTCATCGAGGCGGCCCGCGAGGAGTCCATCGATACCATCCTGGAGATGGCCCGGCTGAAGACCGAGGGCGCCTGCCGGCGGCTCGTGGTGGCGGGCTGTCTCGTGCAGCGCCACGCCTCGGAGCTCCGGGAGGAACTGCCCGAGGTGGACGCCTTCCTGGGCCTCGACGACCTGGGCCGGGTCGCCGAGGCGGTGCGCGGCGAGCGCGGCGACGATCGCATTCCCCACGGCGGGCCCGCGACCTTCCTGTACGACCACCAGACCCCGCGGATGCTCGCAGGCCCGCGGCACTCGGCTTACCTGAAGATCGCCGAGGGCTGCGACAACCCCTGCGCCTTCTGCGCGATCCCCCGGTTCCGGGGGGCCTTCCGATCGCGTCGGATGGGCTCGATCCTCGCGGAGGCGGAGGCCCTGGTGCGCGGGGGCGCCGTGGAGCTGAACCTGATCGCCCAGGATTCGACGTACTACGGCGTCGATCTGGGGCTCGAGGACGGGACCGCGAAGCTACTGGAGGCGCTGTCGGAGATCGAGGGCGCCCGCTGGATCCGGCTCTTCTACGTCTACCCGAACCGGATCTCGGATCGCCTCATCGAGGTGATGGCCACCCGGGACAACGTCTGCCGCTACGTGGACATCCCGCTGCAGCACGCCAGCCGGTCGGTGCTCCAGCGCATGGTCCGAGGCGGGTCCGCGGCACATCACCGCGAGGTCCTGCGGCGCTTCCGCGAGCGGATTCCCGGCGTTCACCTCCGGACGACGATGATCGTCGGCTACCCCGGGGAGACCGACGCGGAGTTCCAGGAGCTCCTGGACTTCGTGGAGGAGGCGGCGTTCGACCACCTC
>JASFRI010000344.1:0-4592 GCA_050115015.1 Acidobacteriota bacterium | reverse complement strand
AGCGTCCCCTCCCACCCTCCGGGGACCCAGGGAAGTACCGTCAGTTCGACCCGCCGGGCCTCCGCGTCCACCGCCGTCACCGCCGGGGAGGGGTTCGCGGCCTGGTGCTCCGCGAAGGCCTCGATGCCGGTGCCGAGTTGCAGCACGGCACCCAGCGAGATCACGAGGGAGACCGCCACCGCGCCGCAGGCGATCAGGGCCACGGTCCGCTCGGACCGCAGCCGGCGCTCGAGAAGGCCGATCACCACGGCCCCGGCGAAGGGAACCATGGGGATGAGATAGAACAGACTCAGCATGTCGCATCCTGGGGATGGGCCGCGCGGCTCATCCCTTCATCAGGTCCGCCTCGCTCAGGTCGACCGTCTCCTTGTTCCGGAAGAACGCGATCAGGATCGCCAGTCCCACGGCGACCTCCCCGGCAGCGACCGTGATCAGGAAGACGGAGAAGATCTGGCCGCCCAGATCGCCGTGGAGCCTCGCGAAGGCCACGAAGTTGAGGTTCGCGGCGTTCAGGATGAGCTCCACCGACATCAGGATCTGCACGATGTTGCGTCGCGTCATGACCCCCAGCAGGCCGATGCCGAACATCAGCACGCTGACGACGAGGACATGACTCATGGGCACGACCACGTCGCCCCCCTATTCCCGGCGCAGCGCCAGCAGCACCGCGCCCACCATGGCAACCAGGAGCAGGACCGAGGCCAGCTCGAAGGGCAGCAGGTAATCCCGGTAGAGCAGATCCCCCACCGCCTGCATGTTGCCCCCACTCGCGCGGAAAGCGTCGGTGGGCGCTGCCGGGCCCGCTCTCCAGCCCACCGCCGTCGAGAGCATCAGCAGGACCAGCAGCGCCGCCACCGCGGCGCCGAGGTACATCTGCCAGCTCCGAGAGGGCCGCCAGTCGATCCGCATGTTGACCAGCATGATCACGAACAGGAACAGCACGATGATCCCGCCGGCGTAGACGAGCACCTGGACCGCCGCGACGAATTCGGCCTGCATCATGACGAAGAGGCCCGCCATCGCCAGGAACGTGAGGACCAGGAAGACGGCACTGTGGACGAGGTTGCGGCGCGTGATCACCATCACGGCGGAGCCGAGCATCACCGCCGAGAACGCGTAGAAGAGGACGGCGCCCATGGTCATCCGCGCCTCCCCCGCGGCCGGGACAGGGGCCCGGCGACGGCCGTCCGCACCTCCCGGCTACTTCGCATAGCGCTTGATCTCGATCCCGTCATGGAGCTCGGATTTTCCCACCTTGAAGCTGCTGCGGGTGAAATCCGCGAGCTCGTAGTCGTGGGACATGTAGATCGCCTTCAGCGGCTTCGTGGGGCAGGGGTCCACGCAAAGGCCGCAGAAGCAGCAACGCTCGTAATCGATGACGAACTGCTTGAGCAGCTTCCCCTTCCCGTGGGGGTTCGCCTCGGCGTCGATGTAGATGCACCGGTCGGGGCAGATCTTCTCGCACTGCAAGCACGAGATGCACAGCTCCTCACCGGTGTCCGGATCCCGCCGCAGGCGGGGCACGCCGCGGAAGCGCGGCGAGAAGGTAACGGTCTCCCGGGGATACTCCACAGTGATGTGCCGCTCGAAGTAGACCCGGATGGTGAGCCACATCCCGCGGAACAGCTCCAGGAGCAGCAGCTTGCGGATCCAGTGGCTCATGCCGGGCCTCCCATGCCGAAGACCAGCACGAGGACGCCGGTCACCAGCACGTTCGCGATGGCCAGGGGGATCAGCCACTTCCAGCCCAGGTCCATGAGCTGATCGTAGCGGTAGCGTGGGAACGTGCCCCGCAGCCAGATGTAGAGAAACAGGAAGAAGAAGACCTTCGTGGCGAACCAGAAGACGCCGGCCACGATGGGGTGGATCCGGTCGAGCCCGAGGTTGAGGATCCCGTTGCCCAGGCCGGGGAAGGGCGGCAGCCACCCGCCGAAGAAGAGCGTCACCGCCACGCAGCACACGAGCACCATGTTGGCGTACTCGGCGATGAAGAAGAACGAGAACTTCATCCCGGAGTACTCGGTGTGGAATCCCGCGACGAGCTCCGATTCGGCCTCCGGCAGGTCGAAGGGGAGCCGGTTCGTCTCCGCGTAGGAGCTGACCAGGAACAGGAAGAAGCCCACCGGCTGCAGGAAGAAGATCCACCAGCCCTGCTGCTCCTGCCAGCGCACGATCCCGGGCAGGCTGGCGGTACCCGCCAGCATGAGCACCCCGATGATGGAGAAGCCGAGGGGAACCTCGTAGGAGATCATCTGGGCCGAGCTGCGCAGGGCTCCGAGCAACGAGTACTTCGAGTTCGACGCCCAGCCGCCCAGGATGATCCCGTAGATGCCCAGGCTCGTGATCGACAGCACGTAGAGCACGCCGATGTTGACGTCGGTGATCCACGGCGCGACCTCGAAGCCGGCGATCTCCGCCACATGGCCCGCCACGGGGATCACCGCGAAGGCCGCGAAGGCCGGGATGATCGCCACCACCGGGGCCAGGAGGAACGCGAGCCGGTCGGCCTGATCCGGGACGATGTCCTCCTTGATGAAGAGCTTCAGGCCGTCGGCGATGGGCTGCAGGATGCCGTGTGGCCCGACCCGGCGGGGCGCCAGCCGGGCCTGGATGAAGCCCAGCACCTTGCGCTCCGCCAGCGTCATGTAGGCGACGACGAGCGCGATCACCCCCAGAGCCACGGCGATCTTCATCGTCGGGATGAGCAGGACCGAGATCCAGTAGTCCGACATCGGGTCCCCTAGCGGTCGCAGTCGCCCAGGACGATGTCCAGGGTACCGATCACCGCGACGACGTCGGCGATCAGGCCGCCGACGCACATCTTCCGGAGGGCCTGCAGGTTGACGAAGGAGGGCGCGCGGAAATGGCAGCGGTACGGCTTGTCGCTCCCGTCGCTGACCAGGTAGACGCCCTGGATGCCCCGCGGGCCCTCGACCATGTGGAACACCTCTCCCGCGGGCGGCCGGATCTTCTTCGGGACCTTCCCCCGGACCTCCCCCTCGGGAAGGCCGTCGAGGGCCTGCCGCACGATCTTCACGCTCTGCCGCATCTCCTCGAGCCGGATCAGGTAGCGGTCGTACGTGTCGCCGGCCTGGCCCAGGGGCACCTGGAAGTCGTACTCCTCGTAGCCCGAGTATGGCCGCTTCTTGCGCAGATCCAGGTCGACCCCGGAGCCCCGCAGGGAGGGGCCCGTGAGGCCCAGGTCGAGGGCATCCTCGGCGGAGATGACCCCGATCCCCTTCGTCCGCTTCAGCCAGATCCGGTTCTGGCTCAGCAGGCCCTCGTACTCGTCCTGGCGCCCGGGATACAGGTCGAGGAACGCCCGGCACTTCCGGTCCCAGCCCTGCGGGAGGTCCTCGAGGAGCCCACCGATCCGCAGGGAGTTATAGGTCAGGCGGGCGCCGCAGAAGGCCTCGAAGAGGTCGAGGATGATCTCCCGCTCGCGGAAGCACCAGAAGTAGATGGTCATCGCCCCGATGTCCAGCCCATGGGTCCCCAGCCAGACGAGGTGGCTGGCGATCCGCTGCAACTCGGAGAGGATGACCCGGATGGCCTGGGCGCGGGGGGGAACCTCGATCCCCATGAGCTTCTCGACCGCGCCGATGTAGGACAGGTTCTCGGACATGGCGGCCACGTAGTCGAGGCGATCGGTGAGCGGCTGGATCTGGACGTAGTCCTCGTGCTCGGCGAGCTTCTCCACGCCGCGGTGCAGGTAGCCGATGTCGGGGCGGACGTCGGTGACCGTCTCACCGTCCAGGGTCAGCACCAGGCGAAGCACCCCGTGGGTGGAGGGGTGCTGCGGCCCCATGTTGATCTCCAGCGCCTCGGTGCGTAGCAAGACTCGAGTCCTCGTCCTCTCCGGGCCGCCTCAGCGGAGCCTCAGGTGCTGGTCCGGGAATCCCGCCAGCGGGTAGTCCTTGCGCAGCGGATGACCGCGCCAGTCCTCGGGCATGAGAATCCGGCGCAGATCGGGATGGTCCGGGAAGCGGACGCCGAGCAGGTCGAAGACCTCCCGCTCGAACCAGTCGGCGGTGGACCACAGGTCCGTCGCCGAGGGCACCTCGCCGCCGTCGGCGACCCGGACGCGGAGCCGCAGGAAGTGGGCATGGGGGACGGAGTAGAGGTGATACACCACCTCCAGCCTCTCCTCGCGATCCGGATAGTCCGCGCCGCACAGATCCGCCAGGAAATCCATGCGGCACTCCTCGTCATCCCGGAGGAACCGGAGGATCGCCGGCAGCTCCGGGATCGCGACAAGGACCGAGGCCTCGCCGGCGTGAAACGTCACGTCCTGGAGCGCCCCCGGGAAGGTCGCCCGCAGCCGCTCGAGGGGCTTGCTGGGGACCTCGGCCTTCAGTGGATCCGGCGGGGGCGAGGGCTTCGGCGGCGGTCCCTTGGTCTCGTCGGCCATGGGCTCAGGCCTTTCTCGCGATGGTCATCTTCCCGATCTTGTCCTGGAGCTTCAGGAAGCCGTAGAGAAGCGCCTCCGGCCGGGGAGGGCAGCCCGGAATGTAGACGTCCACGGGCACGATCCGATCGACACCCTGCACCGTGCTGTACGTGGGGAAGGGCCCGCCGCAGGTCGCGCAGGC
>JASFRI010000343.1:0-4613 GCA_050115015.1 Acidobacteriota bacterium | reverse complement strand
GACCCGGTGCGGTCCGAGCCCTCCTGGTCGCTCTCTGGGGAGGGTACGAGGACCTACCTCGGCAGCGCGGCCTCCGGTGCCGGTGACGTGAACGGCGACGGGTACGCCGATTTCCTGATCGGATCGTCGGGTTTCGATGACGAGCGGGGGCGCACGCAGATGTTCCTCGGCTCCTCCGGGGGGCCGGTCCTCGACTGGACGGAGGACGGCATGTTCCCGGGCGGCCTGTGGGGAGAACGAGCCGCAGGCGCCGGGGACGTCAATGGTGACGGTTTCGACGATGTGATCGTGTCCGCGATCTGGGCGACCGACGGTGAGGTGGAGGAAGGGTCCGTCTCGGTCTACCACGGATCCGCCACGGGACTCGCCGACGCTCCGGCATGGCAGATCGAGGGAAACGTCGAGTACCTCAACCTGGGCTCCTGGGTCTCGTCGGCCGGGGACGTGAACGGTGATGGGTTCGGTGATGTCCTCGTGGGTGCCGACGGCCATTCCGATCCCGTGAAGGCCCAGGGCGCCTGGTACGTGTACCTCGGATCGGCGAACGGACTTGCGGCGGATCCGGCGTGGATGATCTTCGGTGAGGACGAGTACGATTTCTACGGGAGGGGTCCGGCGGCGGCGGGAGACGTCAACGGCGACGGCTACGGGGACGTCGTCCTCGCGAACCCCAACGCCGATGTCGCGTTTGGGGACCAGGGAAGGGTGCTGCTGTTCCTCGGCGGCCCCGCGGGGCTCGCCACGGAGGCGGCCTGGACCGACGTCGGCCAGGAGTCCGCCTCGCAGGTGTTCTGGGGAAGGGGCCTCGCCGTCGGCGACGTGACCGGGGACGGGTACGACGACGTCGTCGTCGGAGGCGGCGAGACGAACGACGGCGGCAACCCGGGACGGCTCGAGTTGTTCCTCGGGACGGCGGACGGACTCGAGGAGGAGGCCCTGTGGCACTCGGTGCAGCCGGACGTCTACAACTTCGGAGACGGCGCGGCGATCGGCGACGTGGACGGCGATGGGTACGCCGACATCGTCGCCAGTGCTCCTTACGCGGTCGCCAGCGTGCCCGGGTGGATATTCGTTTTCCGGGGGGACTCCTTCGCGCCGGGCCTGGCGGACTGGAGCTTCTCCGAAACTCAGGCCTATTCCGGTTTCGGATACGACCCGGCCGTGGTCGGCGACGTGGACGGTGACGGGGCCGCCGAGCTCCTGATCGGAGAGCCGGGCTTCGATGGAGCCTGGGTCGACATGGGCCGGGCGCGGATGTTCCCCGGCATCCCCGACCGGGACGGGGACGGTGTCGAGGACGCCATGGATAACTGTGCGTCGGTGGCAAACCCGCAGCAGGCCAATAGCGACGGCGATCGTGCGGGAGATGCCTGCGACTGTGCTCCTGAAGACCAGACCGCGATCGCCCTCCCCGGGGAAGTCTCGGGGCTCGAGGTGCTCTCCGGTCTCGTGCTCTGGGAGGAGGAGACCTCGGCGGCGGGCTCCGGGACCGTCTACGACGTTCTGGGAGGGCTCGTGTCCCAGCTGCGTGGAGCCGGGACGTTCGAGGGGGTGCGTTGCGCCGGGATCGGGATCGGGTCGACCCTCATTGCCGACCCGACGTCGCTGCCGCCGCTCGGGAACGGGTTCTACGTCCTGGTCCGGGCGCGGAACGCCTGCGGTCCGGGGACGTTCGGGGACTCCTCCGGGGTTCCGGACCCCCGGGATGCGCTGGACTCGGCCGGCACCTGCCCGGCGGCCGTGGCACGCAGTCCTTTCTCGGAAGTGGCGGGATCGAGGAGCGCGCGCTTCTGCAGCCACGACAGCGGGGGGATGAAGGTCGGCGAATTGCCGGACGGCGGGGCCCCTCCGGGATGGGGAGGAGTGAGCTACTCGGATCGGCGCAGCTGCCGGTCCAGCTCGGCGTACCACTCGCGGATCTCGGGGCTATCCGACTCCCGGCGGTAGGCCCGGCGCAGGGTGTGGAGCATCTCCTGCAGGCAGCGCCGGGAGCTGCCCTCCAGCGTGTCGAGCATGCCGCGGTCCCAGAGCTCCTGCAGCAGGCCGACGGCCCCCAGGTTGAGGTTGAAGGCCAGGGGAGCGTCGACCTCCCGGGCGACGGCATCGACCACCGCCGCGGCGGTCTCCCGGGAGCGACAGGCCCGGCGGACCGCCTCGTGCAGGTCCCGCCGCGCGCCGGAGGAATCGCCGGCCCGCAGCGCGAGGTCGGCGCGGATCATGGCCTCGACGTAGTCCTCCAGCGGCCGCGTCATACGGGCGAAGGAGTAGGCGCCGCGGATGGCGATCATCCGGTCGAGGTCCCGCCGGTCCACCAGGCCGTCCCCGCAGGTCCGGCGGATCATCGCCGCGCCCACCAGGCCGAAGTACTCCAGCTCGTCCGCCGTCCAGCCCGTCTCCGCGGCGGCGAAGGGGAGGCGGCGCTCCTCGCCGACCGCGTCCCGGGCCTGGCGGCAGAGGCCCTGGTCCTGGACGGCGATCTCCGCCAGGCCGAGGATCGCCCAGCCGCTGAGGGCGCACTCCCGGACCGCCCGGCGGTACCAGGCCGCCGCCTCCACCGGCTTCTGCTCCAGGCGGAAGTTGTTGCCCAGCCGCGCCAGGCCGGCGCAGTAGTAGGGGGAGTCGGCCAGCCAGAGACGCTCCAGGATCTCCTCGTAGCGCCCCTCGTTGCGCCGGTAGTGCCACAGGTCGAGCTGCCGGTAGAGGATCTCCTCCGGGGGGTCGTCGGGGTTCACCCGGTCCGGGGGGACCAGCTCCAGGGCGGTGGGGTCCTGGGCGAGCACGGCCGCGGAGGCCAGCAGCAGCAGCCCGACCGGAACCCATCGTCGCAGCATCCGACCCTCCCCCGCGGGAAGACCCCGCGCGCGTCCGCACATTGGACCGGTTCGCCGCCCGGAAATCAAGGTGATGCTTCCGGGCGGCCCCGGAGGCGGGTTATAGTGCGGCGCCCGGCCACGAAAGCAGAGGAACCCGTCCATGATCCGTTCCGCCCGTCCCGTCCTGTCCCTCCTGCTCCTCCTCGCCCTGCGGTCGCCGGCAGCCGCCGCGGAGGCCCCGCTGCCGCCGGAGATCCCGTGGGAGGGGAAGAGCCTCTCCCTGGTGGCCCCCGACGACGATCCCTGGATCACCCCCGCCGAGCGCACGGGGCTGCGCGCCACGCCGCGCTACGACGAGACCCTGGCCTGGCTGCAGCGGCTGGCCGCGGCGGCCCCGGAGATCTCCCTGGTCTCCCTGGGACGCAGCCCGGAGGGGCGCGAGATCTGGATGGCCGTCGTCAGCAAGGAGGGCGCGGCCACGCCGGAGGCGCTGCGCCGGTCCGGCCGGCCGGCCGTCCTGGCCCAGGCGGGCATCCACGCCGGGGAGATCGACGGCAAGGACGCCGGGCTCATGCTCCTGCGGGATCTCACCGTCGGGGGGTCGCGGCGGGACCTTCTCGAGCGGGTCTCCTTCCTGTTCATCCCCATCCTGAACGTGGACGGCCACGAGCGCTTCTCCGCGTACGGAAGGGTCAACCAGCGCGGGCCCGAGGAGATGGGCTGGCGGACGACGGCGCGCAACCTGAACCTGAACCGGGACTACACGAAGCTCGACGCCCCCGAGATGCGGGCCCTGATCGGGGCGCTGAACGCCTGGGCCCCCGATCTGTACCTGGACCTCCACGTCACCGACGGGGCCGACTACCAGTACGATGCCACCTTCGGCTACAACGGCAGCTGGGGATACTCCCCGGCCATCGCGGCATGGCTCGACACGCGGCTGGCGCCGAGGGTGCGGGAGGACCTGGAGTCCTGGGGACACATCCCCGGACCGCTGGTCTTCCCCTCGGACTGGGGGAACCCGGCGGGCGGGATCGTCGAGTGGACCGCGGGGCCGCGCTTCTCGAACGGCTACGGCGACGCCCGCCACCTGCCCACGGTCCTGCTGGAGAACCACTCCCTGAAGCCGTACCGGCAGCGGGTCCTGGGGACCTACGTGTTCCTCTGGAGCGTCCTGGACACCGCGGGACGGCATGGCGACGAGCTCCGGGAGGCGACCCGGCGAGACCGGGAGGCCCGGCCGCCGGAGATCCCGCTGGCCTTCGGCGCCGCCGCGGAGCCGTCCGGGACCGTGACCTTCCTGGGGGTGGAGCGGCGGGTCGAGCCCTCGCCGGTGAGCGGCGAGGAGTCGACGGTCTGGACCGGCGTCCCGGTGGAGCTGGAGGTGTCCCGAATGGTGATGTCGCGCCCGCTCGCCTCGGTCCGCCGCCCGGCAGCCTACTGGATCCCGCCGGCCTGGCAGGACGTGGTCGAGCGGCTCGAATGGCACGGCATCCGGGTGGAGCGCATCGCGGAGCCCCGGACCCTCGAGGTCGGGATGTACCGCCTTTCCGATGCGGCCGCGATCGCCCGGGAGCCCTTCGAGGGACATGCCCGGGTGGAGGGGGAGGTGATCCCCGAGCGGAGGACGGAGACCTTCCCGCCGGGCTCGGCCCGGGTTCCCACCGACCAGCCGCTGGGGGAGCTGGCGGTCCTCCTGCTGGAGCCGGACAGCCCGGACTCGTTCCTCCGCTGGGGCTTCTTCCTGGAGATCCTGCAGCGGACCGAGTACATCGAGGGGTACGTCATCGATCCCCTGGG
>JASFRI010000342.1:0-4648 GCA_050115015.1 Acidobacteriota bacterium | reverse complement strand
GAACAGCTCGAAGTCGGCGCCGGCCAGGTCGCTGGAGAGGTACGGCGCGGTGCTCCGCAGGATCTGCCAGCGCAGGGAGGACCGCAGGCTGGCCAGGTCGTCGCCGGCGAGGATGGCCTCGACGGCCCGGAGCAGGTCCGGCTCCGGGAGGCCCACCTGGTCGACCTCCGGGGCTCGCAACGCCTCGAAGTAGGTGTCCCAGGGGAATCCGGGCGCCAGCTTGCCCAGCTGCGCGCGGTCCACCGCGGGACCGCCTGGCGTTCCCGTCCCCGCGGCGGCCCTCGCCAGCCGCGTCTCCAGGGCGAGCACCGCCGCCGCCTTCTCCGACGAGCCCGCGGCTCCCTCCCCCAGCACCGCGAGCATCGCCGCCATGTGCGCGACGTACCTCTCGCGGACGGCGACGGTCTCGGCGTCCTCCGCGAGATAGAGCGCCGGGTCGGGGAGCCCCAGCCCGCCGGGGAGGAGATGCAGGAGGTAGCGGGGAGGATCGCCGGCGTCGGGGAGGACCCGCGCCGACCACAGCGCGTCGATCCCGATGCGGTGCATCCCCGCGAGGACCTGCGCCAGACCCGTCGCGTTGCGAGCGACGGCGATGCGACGCATCATCGGCCGGAGCGGACCCGGACCGCGCTCCTCGACGATCGTCTGGGCCATGCAGGACGAGTAGAAGAGCCCGACTCTCCCGTGATCGGGGTCCTTCTCCGGGTCCCGCGGCGCGGCCTCCAGGATCCTCCGGAGCGTCTCGAAGTTCTCTTGCCGCAGGGCATCCGTGCCCCGGCTCCAGCGGTCGGTCCAGCCGGGAACCTCGGCACCGGCGATCCAGCCCCCGCAGGCGAAGCCGTAGAGGTCCTCGCAGGGGGCCACGGAGCGGTCCAGGCTTGCCGCGACGGCCTCCACGGCGCCCGCGTCCTTCCGGCGCGGTTCCGCCTCACCGGCGCGAGGCACTCCCAGGACCAGAAGGACGGACAGCAACGGCAATGTCGGGGCTCTGCGCATCCTCTCCGGCCTCCAAAGGATCCATTATAGAGGTTGGCGGGAGTCGCGCTCTTGACGCCGCCATCGCCGGGTCGGGGACCTGGGGGGACGATGCTGGAGGCTCCGGCTCGCCAGGGCACCTGGGTGCTTCGCGCCCGGACGGCAGGTGCTTCCGTCCCGGCTGGGGGGACCGGTGAGGGGCTCGGGTCGGGCGGCAGACCTCTCCACTTCGGCGAGGACCGCGGAGAGGAACCCACGGCTCGACAGATCGATTGACACGATCGGCGGATCCTCGTACCGTTTACACACACTGTAAAAAGTCCCCCAAGATGAGAGGAGCCCGCCATGCGCATCCCGTCCCGCAGCCTCCTGCTCACGGTAGCTCTCTGCCTCCTCCCCGGAGGGCCCCTGCACGCAGCCGTCGTTCACGTTGACGCGAGTGCCCCTCCCGGCGGAGACGGCTCTCCCGGTGCTCCGTTTCAGACCATCCAGGACGGCGTCGATGCGGCCGCGGCGGGGGACACCGTCCAGGTGGCTCCCGGCGTTTACGCCATCGGTCCCAGCGATTCTCCGGTCGTCTCCATGAAGGAGGGGGTCGACGTGGTCGGCGCCGGGGCGGGCCTCAGCATCCTCCGCGGGATCGGACAGGGATCGGGCATGTGCGGGGGCCCCGGCGTGCGGTTCGAGGACGTCGCCTCGGCCACCCTTTCCGGCTTCACCATCGAGGAGTTCGTGTCCTGCGGCGGCGGCGGCGGCGTGCTGTCTATCGACTCCTCGCCCGTGATCTCCAGCGTGACGATCCGCGACAACGAGGCGCTGTTCGGTCCAGGCGCCGGGATGTACTTCCTGGGAACAGGGTACGCCCGGATCACGAACAGCGTGATCACGGGAAACGGGAGCCTCTCCGGCGTGTCGGCCATCAGCGGAGGGGGGATCGCCGTGAGCGGGAGCCGCGCCCGGATCGAGGGGAGCGTCATCTCCTACAATGACATCCGCTCCGGCTACGGCACCGGAGGAGGCGGCATCTCCATCGTGGACGGGACGGCTTATCTGGTGGAGAACGAGATCGCGGGAAACCTGGCGTATCGCGACGGAGGCGGGGTTCGCGCCGTCGGTTCCACGCTCGTGATGTCCGACAACGTCGTCTCCGGAAACCGCTCCGGGGGCGGTGGGGGTCTCAGCCTGTCCCATGCGGAGGCGACACTGACGCGCGACGAGATCACCGGCAACGTGGGCGGCGACCTCTACAACTATGTCGCGGAGTCCGGGGGCGGGATGGCCATCGACCACGGACACACCCGGTTGAGCGGGGTCACCGTGCAGGCGAACCGGGCGGACACGGGCGGCGGGATCCTCCTTCAGGAAGGCGCGCTGGAGCTGGTCGACAGCTCCGTGGAGGGCAGCCTCGGAGGCGGGATCCGTGCTTTCGGATTCTCGCGCCTGGATCTCGTGAACAGCGACATCACCGGGAATCGTGCCGACGGCCCCTCCGGAGCCGGCCTGGTCGCCGATCTCAGCACCGTCATCGTCCGTGGCGCGAACGTCTCGGGAAACGTCGCCGCCAGCTATTCGTCCACGGGCGGGATGCGCCTCGGCAACTGCCTCGTGGACATCTCCGACACGCTCATCAGCGACAACTCGGCCGAGGCGGGAGCCGGGGGCGTCTCCGCCGTCGATTCGGTGATGCGGCTCCACGCCAGCACGGTATCCGGGAACGGTGGATATGGCTGGGAGCAGGTCTTCCTGTCCTCCACCCAGGTCTCGGCAATGGGCAACCGGATCGAGTTCGGTGTCGGCGGCATGCTCGTGCGGTCCACGGGTGACGATCCGCTGTTCGTGTTCGTGGGCAACAGCCAGTTCAACGGCAACGAGCGTCGTGGCCTCGAGGTCAGCGGCGCGGATCAGGCGGTCATCACGAACAACACGATCGCCGGCGGTTCCGGCGGGCAGGGTAACGGCTTGATCCTGCTGGGCAATGACAGCCTCTACCTCTCCAACAACATCGTTACCGGAAACACCGCGGCGGGATCGGGAGGGGGAGTGTTCCACTCAGGTTCCCCGTCGGGGCTCGCGGACGTGATCACCGGCAATGACCTGTTCGGAAACTCCCCGGACAACTGGTACAGCACGACCGGCGACCCCGACCCCACCGGTGGCAACGGGAACGTTTCGGTCGATCCCTTCTTCATTGCGGCGGTGATGGATGACTTTCACCTGGCCGCGGGCTCGCCGGTCATCGATGCTGCGGATCCCACCGCCCTGGGCCTCTGCGGGCCCGATGGCGATGGGCTACCCCGCGTGGTGGACGGCGACGGCGTGGCCGGGACAGCTCCGGACATCGGCGCCTTCGAGGTGCAAGCGCCGCCGGGGGACCTTCCACCGCAGGTGTCCATCGCCTCCCGCGGGGCGCTGCGCACCGATGCCACGCTTGTCCTGGACGGAACCCGTTCGTTCGATCCGGAAGACGATCCGCTGCAGTTCCGCTGGACGCAGCTCGGAGGTCCACCGGTGACGCTGGACGACCCCGCCTCGCCGACACCGACGGTGGTCGCGGTCGGAACGGCCAGGGTCCCCGTCCCGGGGCCCAGCGGACCGGTGCACCTGCCGGAGCCCATCCTCTTCGGCCTGACCGTCAGCGACGGGCGATCCTCGGGGAGCGCACAGGCCGAGGTGCGCCTGGGGCCACCGGCCCAGGCCTATGGACTGGAGCTGGCGGGCTATCGCTTTGCGCACGAGCTCTGGATCCCTGCAGCGCCCGTCGGCGGTTCCTTCCTGCCGGACGGCTCGGCGCTGTTGCTGCTGACCTCGGACGGTTCCCTTTCGCGGTGCGACGTGCAGCGGGACCCCATACACGCCAGGATCTCGGGGCTTCTCCCCTGCGCCTCCGTGGGGTCCATTCCCGGCGCCAACCGGATCGCGGCCCACGGGTCGGGAACGCTGTTCGCCACGTTGCGCGACGGCGACGACCTGGTGCAACTGACGCCGTCGGGCCAGTCGATCACACTCGACCTGGGCCTGGTGTCGCCCTCGGGCATCGAGATCGTCCCGCCGGGGCTGCCCAACGCCGGCGACCTGCTCATCGCCGATGCGGCCACCGGCACCGTCTTCGCCGGATCGTTGACGGACAACGGGGACGGCACCTTTGCCGTCGGCGCACTGGCTCCCTACGCGACGCCCATCGGCGTGAACAGCCCGCAAGGTCTGGCCGTGATACCGGGAAACACGTCACCGCGCCTGCTGATCAGCGACGCCGACGGCGGCCGCCTCGTGTCCCTGGATCTGGATCCGGCGACCGGGACTCCCCTCGGCAGCTCCGTCGCTCCGGAGTACGAAGATGCCGCGGGCGCCATGCCGGTCTCCGGCGCGACCGTCGATCCGGTGATCGGAGACGTCTGGGTGGCCGACCCCGGCGAGGGATTCCCCGCGCGCTCGGTGCTCGCCTTTCACGCCAGGCCGGCCGACCTGGACCGCGACGGTAGCCCGGACGAGGCGGACAATTGCCCCTCGGTTCCCAATCCCTCGCAGCTGGATGGCGACGGGGACGGCATCGGCGATGCCTGCGACGGCATGGTCGTGATCAACCATGCGCCGATCATCCAGGTCCAGGTGCTTCCGGCGATGACCGTTCTGGAGGGGACTCTCGTGACGCTGGATGCCACGGGCACGGTCGATC
>JASFRI010000341.1:0-4677 GCA_050115015.1 Acidobacteriota bacterium | reverse complement strand
CCCAAAACCACTTGAGGCAGGGTCAGACCTGAAGTGTGCACCCCTCGCCACCAACGCAAACATGACGGATCTTCGGGGACGGAGGCCTCCGTCCCCGAAGATCCGTCATGTTCCGGAGGGCTTGGGGGTCGGGCCGAGGACGGGGGAAGTGCGGCGCGCCGCGTTCGGGTATGCTTGTCGCCGTTTCTCGTGGCGCGCCGAGGGCCGGAGCACCTGGATGAGCCGTTGTCACCAATGCAGCGCCGAGCTGGCGGTGGGGGTCCGCTTCTGCGGGTCCTGCGGCGCGCCGGCCCCGCCCTCGTCGGTGGACCCCACACGGGCCTCGCCGGCCACTCCCTCGCGATCCGTCTCGTCGTCCAGCTCGTTCGACCACGCCCGGTTCCCGCCGGGGACCATGGTGGCGGAGCGCTACCGCATCGTCGGCCTGCTGGGCCGCGGCGGGATGGGGGAGGTCTACCGCGCCGAGGACCTGACGCTGGAGCAGACGGTGGCGCTGAAGTTCCTCCCGGAGGCGTTCGAGCGGGACGAGAGCCGTCTGGCCCGCTTCCTCGAGGAGGTCCGCACCGCGCGCCAGGTGACCCATCCCAACGTCTGCCGGGTCTACGACATCGGCCAGGTCGACGGCCGGCACTTCATCTCGATGGAGTACGTCGACGGGGAGGATCTGGCGTCGCTGCTGCTCCGCATCGGGCGGCTCCCCGGTGACAAGGCGTTGCAGACCGCGCGCCAGCTCTGCGCGGGGCTCGCCGCGGCCCACGACCGGGGCATCCTCCACCGGGACCTGAAGCCCGCCAACGTCATGCTCGACGGCCGCGGGCACGTCCGGATCACGGACTTCGGTCTCGCGGGGCTCGCCCGGGAGTTCCAGGGGGACGAGGTCCGCGCGGGCACCCCGGCCTACCAGGCGCCGGAGCAGCTCGCGGGGACCGAGGTGACGGTCCGGTCGGACGTGTATGCCCTCGGGCTGGTGCTCTACGAGATGTTCTGCGGCAAGGCGGCGTTCCAGGCCAAGAGCGTGGCGGAGCTGCGGGAGAAGCAGGCGGGTCCCCCGACGAGCCTCTCGTCGGTGGTCCCCGAGATGGACGACGCCGTGGAGCGCGTCATCCTGCGCTGCCTCGAGAAGGACCCGCGCGAGCGCCCGGCATCCGCGCTGGCGGTGGCGGCGGCTCTTCCCGGCGGCGATCCGCTGGCGGCAGCGCTGGCCGCGGGAGAGACGCCATCCCCGGAGATGGTGGCGAACGCCGGCGCCGTGGGCAGCCTGCGCCCGGGCATCGCCGTCGCCTGCCTGGCCGGCGCGCTCCTGTCGATCGTGCTGCCGTTCGTCTTCCTCCGTCCCAACACGTTGCTCTACCAGGTCCCGGCGGGCCTGCCGCCGGAGGACCTGTCGGCCCGGGCCCGCGAGCTGCTCACCGAGAGCGGCTTCGACGAGCTTCCGGATCACCGGGCCTCCGGTCACGTGGCGGACGAGGGCTATCTCCGGTGGATCGACGAGAACGACGACCGTCCCGATCGCTGGACGGCGCTTCAGGACGGCACCCCCCCTGCCCTGGCGTTCTGGTATCGCGTCAGCCCCGAGTCCCTGGCCCCGGAGGCCCAGCACCGGGTTCGTACCGACATCGGCGATCCGGCCCTGTCGGTCCCGGGGAGCGCCAGGCTTTTCCTGGACACGGAGGGCCGGCTGCTGAGTCTCGAGGTCCTGCCGCCGGAGACGTTCGTCGGCGGAGCACCGGCGCCGGACGCCGCGGAGGCCGTCCTCGCCCAGGCCGGGATCGATCCGGAGCAGGTCGAGCCGGTGACGCCGGTGAAATCGCCCGAGGTGCCCTGCGACACCATCGAGGCGTGGCGCTGGCTGCGCCCACCTCCGGAGCACGGACCGGCCGGCCCCGTCCCGCCGGCCATGGAGGGGGAGACGATCGTCCAGGCGGGCTGGTTCGGCGATCGGCTGACCTATTTCGAGGTCATCGAGCCCTGGAACGCTCCACGGAAGCAGGTCGACGAGGGCACGGGCTCCGCGGTCCTGGACATCCTCGGTCCGGCGATCTTTGCCGGTCTCTTCCTCGGCGGCCTGCTGCTGGCGCGCCACAACCTCCGGCAGGGCCGCAGCGACCGGCACGGCGCGTTCCGCTTCGCCCTGATCCTCGTCGCCGCCCTGCTCCTCACCTGGCTGCTGGTCGGGGTCTCCCTCGACGACCTGTTCCCCGACGCGATCTTCGGGCTCCTGTTCGGGCAACCGCTCGGGCACGCCCTCGTCCACGCCGCCACGGCATGGGTCCTCTACATCGCCCTCGAGCCCTACGTGCGGCGACTGTGGCCGGGAACGCTGGTCTCGTGGACGCGCCTGCTGATGGGACGTCTCCGCGACCCGCTGGTGGGGCGGGACATTCTCCTCGGCGGCCTGGCGGCGGCGGGGAGCAGGCTGCTGGTGGCCGTGGGACGCGGGCTCCAGGGATGGATGGGCGGCCTGCCGCCGCAACCGGACCTCGGTCCGCTGGGCGGGCTCGCCGGAAGCCCGGGGCTGCTCCACGGGATGGCCTTGCTGCTCTATGACGCGCGAAACCCGGTCCTGCCCGCCATGGGCTCCCTCGTCCTCGTGCTCCTGTTCCGGGTGGTGCTCCGTCGCGTGTGGGCCGCATTCGCAGCCTACGCAGTGTTGGTAGTCGTCGTCACGACGTTCGCCACGCTGACGGTGCCGTTCCTGAGCACACCCGCGGCGCTGATCTCCGCCCTCTTCTTCGCGTCCTCGATCATCCTGCCGGTGCTCGTCATGCTGCGCTCGGGTCTGGTCGCCGGCATGGTCGCGTTCTACGTGCTGAACGCGACGAGCAGCACCCCGCTGACCCTCGACCTGGGGCAATGGTACGCGCCCCAGACGGTGCTCACGGTGGTGTTCCTGGCGGCGCTGTTCCTCTACGCGTTCTGGGTCGCGCTGGCCGGCCAGCCGATCTTCCGCGAGAGCCTCTTCGACGGCCCGAGCTGAAGCCCGTCCGGGACCGGTCCGAAGCCACTCGCCGGTCCCGGCGAACCCTCCGTCGCCGCTCGGCCTTGTCGCCGGAAGGGGCATCCTCGACCTCCAGACCTCCGTGGTGGGCGCCGGGCCCCCTCCACCACCGACCCTCATCCCCCTCTTCTGGAACCACTTAGAGCAGGGTCAGACCTGAAGTGTGCAGCCCTGCCCATCGGCGTGAACATGACCGATTCTCGGGGACGGAGGCCTCCGTCCCCGAGAATCGGTCATGTTTCGGGAAGGGCCGGGAGCCGACGGGACCGCTCGCGCGGTTGAACAGTGCCCGTGTCCGGGGGACAATGTGGCGCGCTCGGCCCCACGCTGCGCCCTCCCATCGGAGGAGCGCGGTCTCCTCTCCCGGGCTCGCGCCCGGCAACTCTCATGCTCAAGCTCTGGCTCATGGCGGGGATCCTTGCAGGCCTGGCGATCTTCACTGCCGGCACCTGGAGAATGGCGTCATCGGTCCGCTTCTCCCGGGAGTCGACGGTCCTTCGGGGCACCTTCCTCGCGTACGTCGAGAACCGCGTTGGGGGAGCCTCGGACGAGAAGAGGTTCTTCCGGAACTCGTACCCGCGCTTCGAGTTCGAAATGGCCGATGGAACGCGGCGGGAGGTGGTCGGCGCCGAGAACCACCTGTTCCGGGTGTTCCGCGGCGGCGATCGCGTGGAGGTCCTCGTGCACCCGGACGGGAGGGAGCGCATCCGGGCCTTCGTCCCACTCTACGCCCACGCGGTGAACCTCCTGCTGCTCGGCGGGCTGCTGTTCGTGATGGCCCTCGGCGGCCTCCGTAGCGTCCAGAGCTGGGACCGGGCGGTCTCGGGCGGTGACCCCGCCGTGCAGGTCCCGGGCCCGGAGGCTCGCGCGCCTTCGGGCTGGAGCATCGGCCCCGTGGCCTTCGGGATCTTGTTGCTCGTCGCCGGCGGGACCGTCGGCGTCAACCTGGTCCTCAGCCGCTCCCGCGTCGCCCCACCAGAGCGGACCTCACCCGAAGGCCTCGATCGGGCCGGCGGGGGGCCGGATCCGGAGAGGCTTGATCGATCCAATCGCGGACCGGAGCCGGCCACGGCCGAGCCCGACGTGGACCTGTCCGGACCTGCCGACGGCGCCGAGCCTCCGGCGCCCCCCTCGCTGCACGCGGCCGCGCGGGAAGGGGACGTCGAGGCCCTGGCATCCCTCCTGGACGCGGGTCGCTCGGTCGAGGATCTCGAACCGGCCATGGTCATGCATCTCGTCCGGCGCGACGATACCGGTGCGATCCGGGTGCTGCTGGAGCACGGCCTGGACCCGGCCGGGGAGTACGGCGGCCGCACCATCGGCGATCACGCCGTCGCCGCGGGAAGCGCCGAGGTCGTGAAGCTGATCCAGGACCACGGGGGCCGCTTCGACGCGCCTCCCGCGTTCGTCGCGCTGGCCGCGGGGGACCGCGAAGCCCTGACCGCCGCGCTTCCGCAGGCCGATCCCTCGGCGCAGTTCACCGGGTCGACGCTCCCATGGTTCGCGCGGCACATCGGCCGCGAGGACCTGCTCCGCGAATCGGCCCCCGATCGGGCGCTCCCGCCGCGTCAGGAGCCCCGCGGCGGCCACCTCAGCGCGGCGCATGCGGCCCGCGCGGGCGACCACGCGGCCTTGCGGGAGTTCATCGAGGACGGCGCGGACATCGCCGACATCAACCC
>JASFRI010000340.1:0-4688 GCA_050115015.1 Acidobacteriota bacterium | reverse complement strand
GAAGGGGAGGGTGGCGGCGGGGTGGGTGTGCCCGTGGCCGCCGGTGCCGATGAACGGGTTCACCTCGTCCACCGGGCCGGCGGCGAGGGCCGGCAGTAAGCAGCACGCCAGGGCCGGGACGAGCCGCGCTGTTCGACGGATGTGTCGCCGGTGGCGGATCGCCGCGGCGCGCCGGCCGCGCGGTGCCTGCGCGAGGACCGGTGGACGGCAGGGGGGATCGGAGCTCGACGGCACGCGGGCCTCCTCGAGGGATCGTGGTCTGCCCGGACGATACGGGACGGCGGTGGAACAGACAAGGCACCGCGGCTGGCGTACGCTCCGCGCGGGACGGTATCATCGAACCGATGCCCTGGAGATCCCCCCTGAACGCAGAGATCTACGATCGCTTCGTGCGGGAGGGGTCCGTCTACGGCTGGCTCAACCGCCGTCTGGTGAAGCTGGCGGATCTCGCGGCGGCACCTCGCATCCTCGACCTGGCGTGCGGCACCGGTGCGACCACCATCGCCTGCCTTCACGCCATGGGGGCCCGCGCTGAGATCGTCGCCATCGACTCGTCGGAGGCGATGGTCGAGGTCGCCCGCGCGAACATCCTCGACCCCCGCGCCCGCTTCGAGGTGCTCGCGGCGGCGGAGGCGGATCGCCTCGAGGGGGACTTCCCGCGGGTGGTCTGCTGCGCGGCGTTCTGGCAGTTTCCCTCCGCCGCTGCCGTCTTCCGGGCTCTCGCCCGGCGCACCCGCCCGGGGGCACGGCTGGTGTTCAACGTCCCGGCCGAGCGGGTCGAGGGGGAGCCGGCCCCGGTACACGCGATCCAGGCAGCGCTCACCGAGGCGATCGCGGCGGAGAGCGGCCATGCCTTCGAGGCGCTGCCGACCCTGGTCGACCCGGCGAGTCTGCGGTCCGAGGCCGCGGATCACGGGTTCGAGCCCGCCGGGACCCGGCGCCTGGTCTACGAGGGAAGGCAGGGAGAGCTGGTGGAGCTGATGTCGATCCCCGCGATGATCGGGCCGATCACGGCGGACCTCGACCGGGCCGGGCGGGACCGGGTCCTGGAGCGGGTGGCGGGCCGGGTGGATCCGTCGGTGGTCGTCGAGGTCCCCTGGATCTACTTCACGTTCGTCCGCCGCTAGCCCGGACCGGGAGCGGCATCCAGGAACTCGAAGATCGCCCGCGCCACCGGATCCGCGTCGGCGGCGAAGGGGACGTGGCCGGCGCCGGCGAGGATCCGCGAGACCGCGCCGGCCGTGGCGGCCGCCAGCCGCCGGGCGTCCTCCGGGGGGCAGACCCGGTCGGCCTCGCCGGCCAGCACCAGCACCGGGCAGCCCGGCTGTACCGTGCGGAGCGCGGCGCCGAGGCTGCGGCGCAATTGGCCGAGGAGACCGACGTACTCCTGCGGCGACCGCAGGCGGGACCGGGACAGCGACGCGACGAAAAGTGGAGAGGGCGCCGCCTCCGTGTCCTCGGTGCAGGCCTCCAGGAATTCCCGGGCCAGCGCCGCGTCACGGCCGTCCCGGGTCCTGCGGCGAGCCGCGATCCACGCGCGCGTCGGCCCCTTGTCCCGTCCCCGGTCCGAGGCCACGGGCGAGGAGAGAAGTACCGCAGCGCGCGGGCGGATCCGGCGGCGAGCGAGCATCTCGCGGGTCAGCCAGGCACCGAGGGAGTGACCGACTAGGATCGCCGCCGCCGGCTCCAGCCCGGTGATCCAGCGCGTCGTGCGCTCCAGGACGGTGTCCAGGTCGGGGAGCCCCGCGCCGGCGGCGTGCGAGCGCCCGTGCCCGGGCAGGTCGGGCAGCAGTACCTCGAAGCGGCCGGCGAGCGGGATGGCCAGCGGCAGCAGGACGTGATGGTCGAGGCCGGGGCCCCCGTGCAGCAGCACGAGCCGCGGCCCCTCCCCGAACCGGCGGGCGTGCAATGCCACACCGCCGGACCGCCACGGCGCGGCGGCGGGAAGCGCGTCCAGGGTCGGCATGGCCGGATTATGCCGCAGAACGTCGCGCTCTCGCGCCGGTCACCCTGTAGTCCGGCTCCCGGTGCGCCTCGCGATCAACGCAGACCCGCCAGCCGCTCGACGATGCCGCGATCGCCGGTCACGGCGACGTCCTGCAGGTAGAGGGCGAGGCCCCGCTCCCCGCCCAGCTCCGCCCCACCGCCGGCCCGCCCGGGTCCGCCGTGCAGGACCTGCGGCATTGCGACGCCGGAGCCGGGGAGCTGGGGGGCGACCTTCTCGGAGCCCAGGTAAAGCCGGCCGCTGGTGTGGCCGCCGTGGGCCAGGTACTCGCCCAGGAAGGTCTCGTCGTCGCTGTAGATCGACGTCACCAGGCTGCCCTCGCCGCGGGCGACGAGGCGTGCCGCCTCGGCGGCGGTGCCGTCGTAGGGGATCAGGGTCGAGACGGGGCCGAAGACCTCGTGCCGGTGGACGGCTTCGCCGGACGCCCCGTCGCGGAGCCGGAGCAGCGTCGGGGCGAGGAAGAAGCCCTTCCCCTCCGGGTTGCCCACGCCGTCGGCGCGTTCCCCGGTCCCCAGAACGGGGTCCGCGTCCTCCCGCAGCCTCGCCACGCCGGCGACGGCGTCGTCGAGCTGCTGCCGTGTGGCCAGCGGCCCCATGGTCACGGACCCGTCCCGCGGGTTGCCGGTCACCGTCTCGGTGAGGCCCGCGACCAGCGCCTCCTGGACGGCGTCCATCAGCGACTCGGGAACGAGGATGCGGCGCACCGCGGTGCACTTCTGTCCCGTCTTCTGCGTGATCTCCCGGATCACGTCGCGCAGGAAGGCACCCCAGGTCTCCCCCTCGGAGACGTCCGGTCCGACGATGGCGGCGTTCAGGCTGTCCGCCTCGATGTTGACCCGGGTGCTGTTCCGCAGCAGGTTCGGCCTGCCGCGCAGCTTCAGGGCCGTATCCGCGGATCCCGTGAAGGCGAGGACGTCCTGGGGCCCCAGGTGATCCAGCAGGTCGCCGGTGGACCCGCAGATCATCGACAGGACCCCGGCGGGGAGGACCTTCGCCTCCTCGAGGATCTCCATGCAGCGCTCGGCGACCATCGCCGTGCTGGTGGCCGGCTTCGTGATGACCGGCATCCCGGCCAGCAGCGCGCAGGCCGCCTTCTCCGCCCAGCCCCAGACCGGGAAGTTGAACGCGTTGATGTGCACCGCGACCCCGTCCCGCGGGACGAGCAGGTGCTGCCCCCAGAACCGCGGCGTGCGGCCGAGCTGGATGCCGTCCCCGTCCACGAGCGCCCGGCCCTCCCCGAGCGCCTCCCCCATCGCCGCGTAGTGGGAGAGGGTGAACGTGCCGCCGTCCACGTCGAACTTCGCGTCCTTCCGGGTGGTCCCGGTGTTCGTGATCGACAGGTCGAGCAGCTCGTCGCGGTGGGCGTGCATCGCCTTGGACATCGCCTTGAGCAGCGCCCCCCGCTGCGCCAGCGTAAGCTCCGCGAGGGCCGCCCGTCCCTGCTCGCGGGCGAACGCGACGGTGGCGCCGAAGTCGATTCCGGCGCTCGAGGCCCGGCCGATCACCTCCTCGGAGCAGGGATCGACGAGGTTCACGAACCCCTCCTTCGCCTCGTGGAACGTCCCCTGGACGTGGCTGCGCAGTGTCTTCATCACGGATCTCCTCCGTCCGGCGCGTTCGCGGGACGGCCATCTCTGCCTCGGTCAGCGGAGTCCCCATCTTACCGTTCCCCTCCCCCCGCCACCAACCCTCCCGAGAACCCGTCCGCTCATCGTAGAATCGGTCATGGGGGACGGAGGCCTCCGTCCCCACGAGGAGGCCGCGATGGGAAACGTCGGGAAGCTGGGTATCTGCCTGGCCGTTCCGGTGCTCGTGGGCGCCCTGTCGGGGCTGGCCACGGCCCGGGGGCTGGAGATCTGGTATCCGTCGCTGACGAAGCCGTCCTTCAACCCGCCGGACTGGGTGTTCGGGCCGGTCTGGACGGTGCTCTACCTGATGATGGGGCTGGCGGCCTGGCTGATCTGGCGCGGCGGGCTAAGCCGTCCCGGGGTCCGCGCGGCCCTGGCGGCGTTCGGGGTGCAGCTGGCGCTCAACGGCCTGTGGTCGGTGCTGTTCTTCGGGATGCGCGCCCCGGGGCTGGCCTTCGCCGAGATCCTCGCGCTGTGGCTCGCCATCGGGGCGACGGTGTGGCTCTTCGCCAGGGTCTCGGCCCCGGCGGCCGCCTGGATGCTGCCCTACTGGGCCTGGGTGAGTTTCGCCTCGGTGTTGAACTTCGCCCTCTGGCGCCTGAATCCCTGACGGCTCATCCGAGACGCGCCCGGACGATGACGAAGGCCCCAACCAGGATGATGGCCCCGGCGAACACCCGCTGCAGCGTCGGGCCGGCGAGCCGCCGGCCCAGCAGGGTCCCCAGCCCCATGCCGAGCAGGCCGCCGAGCACGAACAGCGCGGTGATGCCGGGGTCGAGCGCGGCCCCGCCGAGGACCTGGGACGTCACGCCCGACACGGCGATCAGCGCGATGACCAGCAGGGAGGTCGCCACGGCCCGGTGGATCGCCATGCCGGTGAACAGCACCAGGGCCGGGACGATCACGAACCCCCCGCCCACCCCGAACAGCCCCGCGAGGTAGCCGGTCCCCAGACCCGTCAGCGCGAGGACGAGGGTGCACCGGGAGTCCAGGTGCAGGCGGCCGCGCGCGTCCCGGCGGCAGCCCGGCCCCTCTCCCCCGGCAGGTGCGTCGGC
>JASFRI010000339.1:0-4694 GCA_050115015.1 Acidobacteriota bacterium | reverse complement strand
TCCCCGTCGCCACCCGCACCTTCCTCGCCGAGAGGCAGCCACGTCCCGTCGAAGACGACCTGCCAGGTCCGGCCCTCGTCCCGGGAGTGCTCGACGCGCTGGTGGACCGAGCCATCCTCGCCGGGTTCCAGCGTCATCCTGGACCTCTCCCGCGTGCCGTCCGGCGCCGCGGCGGTCCCCTCGAAGACGGCGACACCGTCGCGCCCGCTCCCCTCGTAATGGAACACGTCGCCCCGATCGGAGAGCCGGTCCTGCCGCCACACCCCCGCGCCCGGATCGTAGTACGTGAAGCTCATCCCGTTGCCGGCATCCTCGTTGAAGGCCCGCCAGTTCGTGACGATGGCGCAGTTCCTCAGAGTCCGCACGGAGAAGCTCTGACCGAGGTTCCCACCGTCGGCCCCGACGACTCGCCAGCGCCCGACCCAGAAGTCCATCGCCGCGTACCGCGGGTCCTTCTCGCAGGTGCGGGGATGCGCCCCGGCGCGCAGCAGGACGGCCTCGAAGCGCGGATCCCCCCGGAGCGGCTCCAGGTCCGGATCCGTACGCAGTGCGTCCAGCCCCCGGAACCCGCGGTCCTGCAGCTCCTCGAGCCAGCGGAAGGCCTCGTCCGCATCCCCCTTGAGGGCGTAGGCGCAGGCCAGGTTGTAGCGGGCGGTGTCGGCGGTGGCGTCGCTGGCGAGGGCATGCTCGTAGGCATCGATGGCCCCGTCCAGGTCTCCCTGGTACTGCAGGACCACTCCGAGGTTCCCCCACGCCAGGCCGTAGTCGGGATGGTCTTTCAGGATGGCCCGCAGCGCCGCGACCCCCTCGTCGAGCTTCGACTGGGAGAGGAGGCGGAGCGCACCCCTCAACGCCTCCTGAAGCTCGGGGGGATCGTCCGGGCTCTGGGTCGCCGCCGGCGTCACCGCCAGGAGGATCGCCGCCAGGGCGGCCACCACCCAGGCGCCCGCCCGCCTGCTTCCGGGTTCTTTCGTCATCCGCTTCGCGCCTCCTCAGGAGACGGCGCCGGGCGCCGCCCCCTCCTCGTCCGCCCACTCGATGCTGGCCCAGCCGGGCCCGCCGAACAGCAGCGCCAGGCACATGGCGATGATGGTCCCGTTGAGCTCGATCCCCGCGGCCAGGTGGTCCCAGCCGAGGGTCCACCGCGCCGCGCATGCGGCGACCATCAGGAGGGCGATCAGGATCCCGAAGAACCGGACGCCCGCTCCCACCAGGAAGGCCACCGACGCGACCACCTGGATCACGGCCACGAGGGGTGCCGCGATGGAGGTGAGGGGCACCCCGAGACCGCTCAGTAAGGCCGCGGTTCCCTCCAGGCCGGGACCGTCGAACCATCCGAACAGCTTCTGCGTCCCGCGATAGAAGAAGACGGCGAAGAGGATCAGGCGGACCGGCACCATCGCGTACGGAGCCGCAGGTGAGAAGGTCGCTTTCAGCGAGCGCATGGAAACGCCCTCCGGGCCTCCCGATGGGATCGGCCCTCCATGTCTGACGCGATCCGGAGATCGCCTCCGGGATGCTCCAGCCCGCTGGGAACGGCGCCGGGCGGGGTGGATCCGGTGCCGGCAGCCGGCTCCGGGGGATATCGTTCGGTCATTCTATCATCTCCGACCGCGGCGGACCGGCGGTCGCACCGCTCCCGACCATCGTGTAGGATGGGCCGCATGGGAGCGTACCGGTCCCGGAAGAACCGCATGCTCGCAGGGGTGTGCGGCGGCATCGCCGAGGCCCTCGACTGGGACCCCTCGCTGGTACGCATCCTCTACGTGGCCTTCTCCGTGTGCTCGACGGCCTTCCCCGGCATCCTGGTCTACATCATCCTGTGGATCGTGATGCCGGAGGCGGAGGAGCGCTGAGCCGGAGTCCCGCGGCGGCGAGCGCCGCCGGCAGGCCGGGGATCCCCCTGCGCGGGCCGGGCCGCGCGCACTTCAGGCCGGCGGCGGCGCAGGCCAGCCGCAGGCGGTCCTCGAGCCCCAGCGCCAGGAGCATCCCGACGACGTAGGCTCCATGGAAGACGTCGCCCGCACCGCTGGTATCCTCGGCCTCGACCTCCAGGGAAGGGACCCGGACGGTCTGACTCCCCTCCAGGCCGACGCAGCCCGACGCCCCCAGCGTGATGACCGCGGTGGCCGCACCGGCGCGGCGGAGGGCCCGCAGCGCCGCCGCGTGGTCCGCTCGGCTCCACTCCCGGGCGAAGCGCTCCGACACCACCGCGTGATCCGCCAGCGCCAGGAGCCGCAGGGTGCCGGGCCGCAGCGACCCGGCGTCCAGGACCACGGGAACGCCGGCGCCGCGAGCCCGGACGGCGGCATGATGCTGCGCCTCCGGCTGATGACCGTCGATCAACAGCGCCGCCGCCGACTCCACCAGGCCGGGGGGAACGTCACCGGGCTGCAGGGGTGCCGCATCCCCTCGGGTCCAGAAGATCGTTCGCCGGCCCGCGCCAGGCTCGACGACCACGAACGAGAAGGGCGAGCTGCAGCCGGGCCGCAGCAGGAGATGGGTCGTTTCCACACCCTCCGACTCGAGGCCGTCTCGAATGCGGGCCCCGGCGGCATCGTCTCCGGCGGCCGCCACGATGCGGCATCCCGCCCCGAGCCGCGCGGCGGCGACCAGCGCGGTGGCGACCGGTCCCCCGCCCTCCTCCAGGACGGCGGAGGTCTCCACCTTCGTGTCGGGCTCGGGGAAGCGCTCGACGGCGACCCGGCGGTCCAGGGTGGCCTGCCCGATGCCCAGCACCGGCGCGGACCGCAGCTCGCGCCGGGGGCCGCCGGCGGTCGTCACCCCAGGCTCCGCACCAGGATCCGCGCGGGGGACCCATCCAGCCCCACGAGCCGCAGGGGCAGGGCGATGAGGTCGTAGCGCCCCGGCGGCAGGTCGAGCAGATCCAGCCCCTCGGCCACGATCACACCGGCTTCGAGGAGGATCCGGTGGGCCGGGAGCGCCGGGTCCTCGACCGGATCGATCGAGAGGCGATCCCAGCCGATCAGCCGGATACCCCGGTCCCGGATCCAGGCGGCGCCATCGGGCGTCAGGCTCCCGGGGCCGGCGGGCGTCCGGGTGCGGAACAGCACGCGATGCTCTCCCGAGAGCCCATGGCGGTGGAGCTCGTCAGGCCCCAGAGGGTCGGCCCCGGGCACCACCAGGCGAGCTGTCCCGCAGAGGATCTCGGGGGCGATCTCGTCCACGGAGACGCCCTGCCGGTCCAGGTGGCGTGGTGCATCGAGATGGGTGCCGGAGTGGCTGCCCATCCGGATCGCCGTGATGAAGAACCCGTCTCCCTCCCGGAGCTCGAACCGGACCTCGGGATCACCCGGATAGACCTCGGAATCGGGACCCAGCGGGCGGGTCACGTCGACCCAGCGCCGGCTCACTCCGGGCTCACGTCGGTGGAGGGGGCGGGTGCCGTGTGGCGCACCAGGTCGGCCAGGGTCTCCTCGACCGGCACCTCCTCCAGCCCGTGGAAACGTCCGATCTCCACGCCCCCCTCCAGGAGGACGATGGTCGGCACCTTCCGCACCCCGCGGCCCCCCGACGCCTCCAGCTTGCGCGGCAGGGCGTACAGGCGCACGTCCAGATGATCGTTGTCCGCATCGCGCAGGGCGCGCAGCAGGCGGGGAAGCACCTGCTGGCAGTGCGGACACCAGGAGCCGAAGTAGATCTCGACGGTGATCGGACGCGTGCAGGCGGCCAGCTCGCCGACGGCGCCCGGATCCGGCTCGTAGGCAAGCTCCCGGTCCTGCAGCTCGGGACAGAGGCCGAGAAAGGCCTCCGCCGTGGTCTCCCCCAGCAGGTCCGGCGTCGGGATCACCGCCAGGCCGCCCTCCTCTCCCAGGAGGAGCGCCCCGGCGGCCAGGTCGTACGTGAGGCTGCGCCCCCGGGAGGCGGGCGGCGGGACGACGGTGACCGTCCGCTCGTCGGCATCCTGGACCGAGGCGGGGTTCAGGGGCTGGAAGCGCCGGGTGGCGGGCCGGACATACAGCCAGGTCCCATCCCCCGGCGCGGCGACGAGGTCAGGGGCTCCGGTCCGCTGGTAGACCCGGCTCGCCGCAAGCGGTTCGCCGTCCCGGGCCACGGTGAAGCGGCAGGCACGGCGGAACGTCTGTCCCTCCGCGGCCACGCCGTATGCCGGCGTCAGAAGGAGCAGCGCCAGGGCCGTGGCCGGGAGCAGGCGGAGATCCACCGCGGGTCAGCCGTGCAGGACCGAGGCCAGGGTGGTCTCGATGGGCACCTTCTCGCCGCCGGAAAAGCGACCGATCTCCTTGCCCCCCTCCAGGACGATCACGGTGGGGACCCCGCGGATCTCCCGCTGTCGCACCTCCGGCTCTCCTCCGAACCGTCGGGGAAGTCCGATGAGCTCCACCTTGACGCGGTCGTTCTCCGCCAGGCGCAGGCACTTGAACAGCTCGGGCAGGACCTGCTGGCAATGCGGGCACCAGGACCCGAAGTAGATCTCCAGCGTCACGTCGCGGTCGCAGGATCGAATCTGCTCCAGCGCGGCGGTGTCCGGCTCGTAAGCCTCCTCGCGCTCCTGGAATTCCGGACACATCCCGAGGAACTCCTCGGGCGTGGTCTTCCCCAGCAGCTCGGGGGTGGGAATCACCCGGAGCCAGTGGCCCGCGATGTCGAAGGTCAATCCCGAGGGGGTCAGGGTGAGCGCCTGCCCGGAGTCCGAGGGCTCGGCCAGCAACGCG
>JASFRI010000338.1:0-4709 GCA_050115015.1 Acidobacteriota bacterium | reverse complement strand
CACCGACGCCCGCACGGCGGAGCTGGTGAAGCTCTCCGAGAACTCGTTCCGCGACGTGAACATCGCCTTCGCCAACGAGCTGTCCATCATCTGCGAGCGTCTCGGCGTCGACGTGTGGGGCGTGATCGAGCTGGCCAACCATCACCCCCGCGTGAACATCCTCCGGCCGGGCCCGGGGGTGGGCGGCCACTGCATCGCGGTGGATCCCTGGTTCATCGTCCACTCCGCCCCCGAGGAGTCGCGGCTGATCCGCACCGCCCGGGAGGTCAACGACGACAAGCCCGCCCGGCTCATCGCCCGGATCCGGGAGGCCGCCGCCGATCTCGACCGGCCCCGCATCGCCTGTCTCGGCCTGTCGTACAAGCCCGACATCGATGACCTGCGCGAGAGCCCGGCGCTGCGGGTCGTCCGCGAGCTCGCCGCCGCGGGAGGGGCGGAGCTGCTCGTGGTCGAGCCGCACCTCCGGGAGCCGCCGGAGGGCCTGCGGGACCTCGACGGCGTCCGGCTGGCCGGCGCGGAGGAGGCGATCCGCAAGGCCGACGTGGTGGTCATGCTCGTGGGGCACCGCGCCTTCCGGGAGATCGATCGATCCCTGCTGGCGGGCAAGCGGATCGTGGACGCCATCGGCCTCTGGCGATGAAGCAGGTCTTCCTCCGACAGGGCACGGTGGTCGTCGAGGACGTGCCGGCTCCCATGGTGGAGCCGGGCACGGTGCTCGTCCGGGTGGCGAGCTCCTGCATCTCCGTCGGCACCGAGATCAGCGGCCTCCGGCACAGCGGCACCCCCCTCTGGAAGCGCGCCCTCGCGGACCCGGGCAAGGTCCGGGACGTGCTGGCGAAGGCGGCGACGCGCGGCCTCGGCGCCACCCGGAAGATGGTGAAGGGGAAGCTGGAGGCCGGCCACGCGACGGGGTACTCGGCGGCCGGGACGGTGATCGAGACCGGCGCGGGGGTCGCGGATCTGTCGCCCGGACAGCGCGTGGCCTGCGCGGGGGCCGAGCACGCCTTCCACGCGGAGGTCGTCCGTGTGCCCCGGAACCTCGTGGTGCCGGTCCCGGAGGGGCTCGGGCTTCCGGCGGCGAGCACGGTCACCCTCGGGGCCATCGCGCTGCAGGGCGTCCGGCGCTGCGCCCCCACCCTCGGGGAGACCATCGTCGTGCTGGGGCTGGGGGTGCTCGGACTGCTCACCGTGCAGCTGCTGAAGTCGTCCGGCTGCCGGGTGATCGGCATCGACCTGGACCGCCGGCGGCTGGATCTGGCCCGCGAGCTCGGGCTGGACGTGGGCCTTCACCCGGAGGACTCGGACAACATCGATCAGGTCGTGCGGCTGACCGACGGCGTCGGCGCGGACGGCGTGATCATCACCGCCGCCGCCTCCTCCGACGCCATCGTGGCCACCGCCTTCCGCATGTCCCGGCGCAAGGGGCGCGTCGTGCTGGTCGGGGACGTCGGCCTGCACCTGCAGCGCGCCGACATCTACGCCAAGGAGCTGGACTTCCTGGTCTCCACGTCCTACGGTCCCGGACGCTACGACACGATCTACGAGGAGCGCGGCCTGGAGTACCCCGTCGCCTACGTCCGGTGGACGGAGAACCGGAACATGGGGGAGTACCTGCGGCAGCTCGCGGAGGGGCGGGTGACCGTGGAGTCGATGATCGAGCGCCGCCTCCCCGTCGCCGAGGCTCCCGCCGCCTATGCCGCGCTCCAGGGGGAGGGGGATCGCCCCCTCATGATCCTGCTGACCTATCCGGAGGCGGCGGACGCCGACGTCGTCCGGCGCATCCCGAACCCCGCGGTCTCGCCGTCCGGGGACCGGGAGACGATCGGCCTGGCGGTCGTGGGTGCCGGCGAGTTCGCCCGGGGCATGCACCTGGCGAACCTGATGACCCTCAAGGACCATTACCGTCTGCAGGCGATCCTCGGACGCAGCGGTCACAGCGCCGGGACCGCAGCGAGGCAGTTCGGCGCGGCGTACGCCACCACGGACCTCGATCAGGTGCTGGGGGACGCGGACGTGGACGCCCTGCTCATCGCCACCCGCCACCACCTGCACGCGGACCAGGCCCTGGCCGGGCTGCGGGCGGGCAAGCACGTGCTGCTGGAGAAGCCCCTCGCCCTGACCGGAGCGGAGCTGGAGCGGTTCCGGGAGTTCTACGTCGACGGCGAGGCCGGGAAGCCCCTGCTGCTGACCGGGTTCAACCGCCGGTTCTCGCCGCTGGCCCGGCGCCTGCGGGAGGAGGTCCGGGATCGCTCGAACCCCATGATCCTGGACTACCGGATGAACGCCGGCCATCTCCCGGCGACGCACTGGACGCAGGGTCCCGAGGGGGGCGGCCGCAACCTGGGCGAGGCCTGCCACATCTACGATCTGTTCACGTACCTCACCGGCACCGCGGTCTCCGACCTCACCGCCCGGGCGATCGTCCCGGCGACCGGCCACTACAGCCCCCGGGACAACTTCGTGGCCACCCTCGCCTTCGAGGACGGCTCCCTGGCGACGCTGACCTACACGTCCCTCGGGGCGAAGGAGCATCCCAAGGAGACCCTCGAGGTGTTCTGCGATGGAAGGGTCCTGACCCTGGACGACTATGTCTCCCTGCGGATCGCCGGACCCCGCGGCGGCGAGCAGCGGTTGCGCCAGCAGGACAAGGGGCACCGGGAGGAGCTCGTGGCGTTCGCCGCGGCGATCCGCGACGGGGGTGAGTGGCCCATCCCCCTCTGGCAGCAGCTGCAGGCGACGGCGATCGCCCTTCGCGTGGAAGGCTGCCTCCCGCCCGGTCCGGCGGCCACGCAGGCCGGCCCGGGGCGCGAAGCGGAGCCCTGAGGTCGACACCGCGCCGGCCGGGAGCGTCCGTCGGCGCCGGAGGCTCGCCGAGATGTGCGGAATCCTGGGCGCCCTCGCCCTCGACGGGAGCGCCGACGGCATCACCGAGCCGTATCTCACGGCGATGCGGGACACCATGCGGCACCGGGGTCCCGACGGGGCGGCGACCTGGATCGCGCCGGACGGTCGGCTGGGCCTGGCCCACCGGCGTCTGGCGATCATCGATCCGGCCCCGGAGGCCGCCCAGCCGATGCGCAACGCGGACGGCAGCCTGTGGATCACCTACAACGGCGAGATCTACAACCATGCCGAGGTCCGGACGGAGCTGGAGGCGACGGGCCGCTACCGCTGGAGCACGGACCACTCCGACACGGAGGTCATCCTCCACGCCTTCGCGGAGTGGGGGATCGACTGTCTCGATCGCCTGCGCGGCATGTTCGCGTTCGGCCTGTGGGACGCCCGGCGGCGGGAGCTCTGGCTGGTCCGGGACCGGATCGGGATCAAGCCCCTCTACTACAGCGTCCATCACGGCCGTCTGACCTTCGCCTCGGAGATCAAGGCCCTCCTCGCGGACCCCCACCAGGACCGGGCGATCAGCGAGGAGGGGCTGTTCCACTACCTCTCGTTCCTCACCACGCCGGCCCCGGGAACGCTGTTCGAGGGCATCCACAAGCTCCCCGCGGGGACCTGGATCCGGGCGACCCCCTCCGGGGAGATGCGGGAGCAGCGCTACTGGGACGTCTGGGACCACACGACCCCCCTCACCGGCGTGTCGGAGGACGAGATCGCCGCCCGCCTGCTCGGCGAGCTGCGAGCGGCCGTGCGCTACCGCAAGGTCAGCGACGTCCCGGTCGGCGTCTTCCTCTCGGGGGGGATCGACTCGAGCACGAACGCCGCTCTGTTTTCCGAGGGGGAGACCCGCCCCGTCCGCACGTTTTCCATCGGCTACGACCGGGACTACGGCAGCTACGTCAACGAGCTGCAGTACGCCCGGATGATGGCGGAGGCGGTGGGTTCCGATCACCACGAGCTGCGGCTGACCATCGACGACTTGCTGGAGTTCCTCCCCCGGATGGTGCAGCTCCAGGACGAGCCGATCGCCGATCCGGTCTGCGTGCCGGTCTACTACGTCTCCAAGCTCGCCCGGGACAACGGCGTCATCGTCTGCCAGGTGGGCGAGGGGGCCGACGAGCTCTTCTGCGGCTACCCCTCCTGGAAGCGGGCCCTGGACCTGCAGCGCTGGAGCGACCTCCCGGTACCCGGGGCGCTGAAGCGTCTCGGCCTCGCCGGACTCCGCGCCTTCGGCAAGGGGGAGAGCCAGCCCTACGAGCGTCTCCGCCGCGCCGCCGAGGGCATCCCCGTGTTCTGGAGCGGGGCCGAGGCGTTCCCCGAGGCTCGCAAGCGGCGCCTGCTGTCCCCGCGCCTCCGGTCACGGTTCGCCGGCCGGACCTCGTGGGAGGTGCTCCGCCCGCTGCACGAGCGGTTCCTGGAGAAGGCCTGGGAGCCCTCGGCGCTGCACTGGATGTCCTACACGGATCTGAGCCTGCGACTGCCGGAGCTGCTACTGATGCGGGTGGACAAGATGAGCATGGGGGTGAGCCTCGAAGGGCGCGTGCCGTTCCTGGATCACCGTTTCGTGGAGCTGGCCCTCAGCATCCCCACGGCGGTGAAGATCCCGGGCGGCTCGCTGAAGCACATCCTGAAGCGGGCGGTCCGCGGGCTGATCCCCGACGAGCTGATCGACCGGAAGAAGCAAGGCTTCGGTGTACCCGTGTCCGAGTGGCTGCTGGACCGGCTGGGCGACGAGATCCGGCGCGAGCTGCGGGCGTTCTGCGACGAGACGGATCTTCTGGACCCCGGCGAGGTCGCGGCGCTGCTGGAGAGGG
>JASFRI010000337.1:0-4728 GCA_050115015.1 Acidobacteriota bacterium | reverse complement strand
CCCGAAGGGCGCGAGGCGTTTGCGGGAAGCCGGGGGGCGCGGCCGCGGCGGTCCCACCGGGTCGGGTCGATGGCTGACCTCGGGCGCCGACCTCCTCGCAAACGGCTCGCGCGCGGACCGCGGAGTTTTTCAGCAGCCTGCTAAGCTCGATTCGGCCTCCCGATTTCTCGCGAACGTCTTCCACCGCTATCACTTCCGACGGTCCGACCCCGCTTCACCCCGGCGTCTAACCCAGTGGTCGCAACCACCTGAAGACAAATGGCTTCAGACAGGGTCAGACCTGAAATGTGCAGTCTTCGGCGCACGGCACTGCACATTTCAGGTCTGACCCCCTCACATCGGCTGTCACCGGGGCGGGGGCCCGGGTCATGAAGGAGTAGATGCCGCTCCGGCGGCCGGTCGCCGTGCCGATGGGCACGGGGTATCCTCGGGAGGCCGGCCCGCGCGGGCGGGAGGAGGATGACCATGCCGACAGCCACTGCCATGCCGCAGCCCGTCGGGACCCGCGCCGCGGGCCTCGTGTCCGTCGACGGCCGCACCTATCCCCTGGAGTCCGCCCGCCTGGAAGGGCGCGCCGAGGGGGGGATCGCCGTCGTCACGCTGACCCAGACCTACCATAACCCTTACCAGGAGCCCCTCGAGGTTCAGTACACGCTGCCCCTCCCCGCCGACGGCGCCGTCATCGGCTACACGGTCCGCATGGGGGAGAAGGTGATCCGCGGCGAGGTGGAGCCCCGCGAGAAGGCGGAGGCCGACTACCGCAAGGCGATCGCCGAGGGACGCACCGCCGGCCTGCTGGAGCAGGACCGGGCGGACACGTTCCAGCAGCGGCTCGGCGCGCTGCCGCCGGGGGTGAAGGCCGAGGTGGCCATCGAGATCCTGCAACCGCTGGCGTTCCTGCCGGCATCGGACGACACCGAGGCCGGGAGGGGCCCGTCCGACGGTTGCGTCTCCGGCGTCGCCGGCGACCGGGAGAGAGAGTCCGGCGCCGGCGGATGCCCCCGCTGGGAGCTGCGCTTTCCGACGGTGGTGGGCGTGCGCTACGAGGGGGCGCCGGACCGTGTGCCCGACGCGGATCGCCTCGACGTCGATCGCGGCGCCGAGGGTACGCCCGCCCGGATGCACCTGGGGATCCTGATCGCCGACGGGCCGACCGACGGGCTGCGGATCGAGTCGCCCTCCGGTGAGGTCGTCCTCACGCCGGAGGACGTCGGCACCCTCGTCGGGCTGCGGACGCCCGCCCGGCTGGACCGGGATCTCGTGCTCCGCTGGACCGCAGCGCGGCCCGAGGTGGGCGTGCGCGTGGTCGAGGGGACCGGACTGCCCGAAGCGGGCGCCCGTCCCGAAGCCTCCGGCGACACCGGCCGCTACGCGCTGGTCACCGTGACGCCGCCGGCGCTGGTCGACCGCTACCTGTCGCGCGACCTGACGATCCTGATCGACGCGAGCGGGTCGATGCACGGGCTGCCGATCCACGGGGCCCGTCGCCTCGCGCAGGAGCTCCTGCGGTCGCTGGACCCGGGGGACCGCTTCGACGTGATCGCGTTCGCGAACCGCCCGCAGCGGCTGACCGGCCGCACGAGAAAGGCAACGCCGCGAAGTGTGCGCCTCGCCTGCGAGCAGCTGGAGGAGCTCGACGCCGGCGGTGCCACCGAGATGCTCTCCGGGATCCGGGAGGCGCTGCGGCCGCTGCGCGACGATGCGCAGCGGCAGGTGGTGCTGGTCACCGACGGCTACATCGGCTTCGAGGCGGAGGTGATCGGCGCGGTGATGCGGGAGCTCCCCGCCGGGTCCCGCGTGCACGCGGTCGGGATCGGCTCGGCCCCGAACCGGACGCTCACGCGGGGCGTGGCCCGGGCCGGGCGGGGCGCCGAGGCCTTCGTGCGCGACGAGGAGGAGCTCGACGCCGCCGTAGGGCGCCTGCGGCAGGCCACCGCACGACCGGTGCTCACCGGCGTCGCGATCGAGGGCTCCGCGGTGGCGCAGGTCGATGTCGAGCGTGCGCGTGACGTGATGGCGGGACAGCCGCTGGTCGCGACGGTGGAGCTGCGTCCCGAGGGGGGCGAGCTGGTGCTGACGGGCTCGCTGGCCGGGAGTCGCGAGCCGTGGGTGCAGCGGCTGGCGGTGCCGGCGCGGGGGACTTCGTCAGACAGCGGGCGGATGCCTGCCGACGGGCTCCAATCTTCCGAACTCCCCCTCGGCGCGCTGCACGGCCGGGAGCGGATCGAGGAGGTGGAGCTGCGGATCGCTGCGAGGGGCGAGTCGACGCCCCCCCTCGAGTCGGAGATCGAGCGGCTCGGGATGCGGCACCGGATCGCCAGTCGCCGGACGAGCCTCGTCGCGGTGGCGGACGAGCCGTCGGTGGACCCGCGGCAGCCGCGGCGGCGAGAGAAGCTGGCGGTGGAGATGCCGGCGGACGTCTCGGCGGTGGGAGTGGGCCTAGGCGGAGCGGGTCTCATGCTGGGCACACGGGGGCTGGCCGATGGGGCGCTTCTCAGGAGCGTGGTACCTGCACGGCTCATGGCTCGCTTCCAGACGCTCGGGGACGTCGGGATGGATCTCGCGGATGTGGCCGGACCGTCGGAGGACGAGGACTTCGCGGAGTTCGGGCCATCGGCCGAGGCGCCCCCGGATCGACTCGTGACTCCGGCGCAGGTGGAGGCCCTCGGCGAGGCGGACATCGTCCGCGTCGACGGCCCGCTGCTGATCCTCGAGTTCCGGGTGCTGCACGACGGGTTCGAGATCCCGGAGGGTGCCGTCCAGGTCCGACTCCCGGGACGGCGGTCGCTCCGCGCCACGGTGGACCCGGATGCAAGCAGCCCGAGGGGGCCGCACGCGTCGGGCCTGATCGTCCGGCTCGCGCTGCGGCTGGACAGGGGAAAGTCGTGGAGCGCGGTGCGGGGGAATCTCTCCTGGAAGGCGACGCCCGGGGGCGAGCCGACCCGGTACGAGCTGTCGGTCACGGTGCCGCCGGCCGGAGGCGGGTCCCGGTGCTGAACCCTTTGCGCACGGCCGGTAGGGAGCTTCGCGATCCCTCCCGGTCGTGCGCCTGGAATCCGGGCACGACACGTCCCGCGGGTTCGCGCAGCCTCTGCCGATCGGCCGGAGGAGCCGCGCGGAGGAGTGGATGAAGGACCTTTGCAGTTCTTCCCGGCCGTGTGCTGGAAACGCGGGCGTCGACCGGTTTCGACGGAACCCGGGTGCGACGCCCCCCGCGGGTTCGCGCAGCCCCTGCCGATCGGCCGGGGGAGCGGTGCGGAGGAGCGAGTGAAGGACCTTGCCCCATCCCTGGCCGAGGTTCGCGAGCGCTGGCTCGCGGAGACGGCCGGCGAGCTCGAGAAGGACCTCCGCCGGGGCGTCGGAGCGGAGGACGCGAAAAGTATCCACCGCTCCGTGATGGAGTGCCTGGCTGCGGAGTGGGGGGGAGTGATCGAAGAGGTCGTGAATCGCCTCGGGTTGCCCGCGGGTGGACCCCAGCTCGCGGCGCTCCTGTCCAGCCCGTCCACGGACGACCTCATCTCCGCCAGGCTGCGGGGGCGGGTCCCAGAGTTGATCCGGGAGATCTGCAGTGCACCGTTTCCGGGCGACACCGAGGTCGATCGTCGCTGGCGCCTCGTGTGCCTGACCCGGAGCCACCCGGCCTTCGCGGACTGGATGAGCCTGGTCGAGCTCCCCCTGCGCCGCGCTCTTTCCCGGTGGTCGCGGGCCGTCGACGTCGAGGTCGTCGTCCAGGAGACGCTCCTGCGGATGTGGATCCGGGCGGTGGACGGTCCGCCGCTGGAGGGGAGGGCTGTGTCCCTGCGCTTCGCCCACAAGGTGGCCAGGAACGTGGCCCACGAGGAGGCACGCCGGGCGCGCACCGGGCGACTGGTGCCCCTCGACGTCGAGGACGATCCTCCGGAGCTCTCCGTCGATCCGCAGCCGGGGAGCGATCACGGCTTGCGGCGGGTGATCCGGAAGTGCATCGAGGCGTTGCCGCGGCGCCCCCGGGAGGCGCTCCGTGCCCGCCTGAAGCTGGGTGCCGTCACGCCGGACCGCGACATCGCGTCGGGGCTGCGCATGAAGCCGAACACGTTCCTCCAGAACATCGTCCGCGCCCGGCGATTTCTGGAGGACTGCCTCGCGCGGAACGGCGTGAACCTGAAGGAGGTGCTGCGATGACGCGCGGCGATCGTGAAGACGTGCTCCTCGAGGCGGCCGCCGCCGCGTGGCGCGAACTCTCCCCGGATGGCCGCCTGCGGGCCGCGCCCGCCTGGTGGGACCTCGCCCCCGACGATCGCGATCGCCTCCACCGCCGTCAGATCGAGGCCCGCCTCCTCGAGGCCGCCCTCGATCCAGACGGCCACTCCTCCACCGTCAAGGCCGTCCTCGCCCGCCTCCCCTGACGCATCCCCCTAACCTGTCGCCCCCATCCCCCTCATCCCACCAGAGTTACGGCAGGGTCAGACCTGAAGTGTGCACCCCCGGGCCCGGCACAGGCCGAACGAAACGCGGCCATGCCCGGCAACCGTCGTTTCCAGGTATCGGGCTGAAAGAGAACCACTTGATGCAGGGGCAGGTCCTTGTTTTCCACCCCGGTTCCCCGACGAGCCCCTCGGGACTGGCGCTCCGGTCGAAGCTGCAAACGTAAGACCTGGCCCCTGCCTGTAAGGCGTTTCGATGGTTGGAATTGAGGCAGGGTCGGATCGCTGACGTGCGCTGCGTCCCGGTGAGGACGAACAAACGGGT
>JASFRI010000336.1:0-4763 GCA_050115015.1 Acidobacteriota bacterium | reverse complement strand
ATCCGGGCTCCGTCTGGCGGCGCGGATCCAGGACCCGCTCGAGCTCATCCTCCGGCAGAACGCCCTGCTCCCGGGCCACCTCGCGGACCGTCCGCCCCTCCGCGTAAGCGGTCTTCGCGATCTTCGCCGCGGCGTCGTACCCGATCCGCGGCGCCAGGGCGGTGCACATCGCCAGGCTCTGCTCGACCAGCTCCTCCGCCCGCTTCACGTTCGGCTCGATCCCCTCGACGCAGCGCGCGGCGAAGTTCTCCGCCGCGGCCCCCATCAGCCGTGCCGACTCGAGGAAGTTGTGCGCCACCAGCGGCAGCATGACGTTCAGCTCGAAGTTGCCTTGCATCCCCCCGAGCGCCACGGCGGTGTCGTTGCCGAGGGCGTGCACGCAGACCATGATGAGCGACTCGGCGATCACGGGGTTCACCTTGCCCGGCATGATCGAGGACCCGGGCTGGGTCGCCGGAAGCTGCAGCTCCCCGATGCCGCAGCGCGGCCCGCTCGCCAGCAGGCGGATGTCATTGGCGATCTTCCAGAGCGAGCCGGCGATGGCACGCAGCTGCCCCGTCGCTTCGACGATGGCGTCGCGGGCGCCCTGGGCCTCGAAGTGGTTCTCCGCCTCCCGCACCGGGGCGCCGAGGGATGCGGCGATGCGGGCGATGGTCTTGGGCGGGAACTTGGGATGCGTGTTCAGCCCGGTCCCGACGGCGGTGCCTCCCAGAGCGAGCTCCTCCAGGGCCGCGCCCGCTGCCTGCGCCCTGCGGATGTCGTGGGTCACCATGGCGGCGTAGCCGGAGAACTCCTGGCCCAGGCGCACCGGCGTGGCGTCCTGAAGGTGGGTCCGGCCGATCTTCACGATGCCGTCGAAGTCCTTCGCCTTGGCGGCGAGGGCCTTCTCCAGCCTGCGGAGGCCGGGCAGGAGATCCTCGTGGAGCGCGCGGATCGCGGACACGTGGATCGCCGTCGGGATGACGTCGTTGGACGACTGGCCCCGGTTGACGTGGTCGTTCGGGTGGACGGGGTCCTTGCTCCCCATCACGCCCCCCAGGATCTCGATGGCCCGGTTGGCGATCACCTCGTTGGCGTTCATGTTCGTGGAGGTGCCGGAGCCGGTCTGGAAGATGTCGATCACGAACTGGTCGTCGTGCTTTCCCTCCATCACCTCCGACGCCGCCTGGATGATGGCCTCGGCAAGCCGGTCCTCGAGGAGGCCCAGCTCCCGGTTCGTCTCCGCCGCGGCCCGCTTGATCAGCCCCAGCGCCTCGATGAAGCGCCGGGTGAACCGGAGCCCGCTGATCGGGAAGTTCTCCACCGCCCGCTGCGTCTGGGCCCCGTAGTAGGCATCCGCCGGGACCTGCATCGTCCCCATGGAATCGCTCTCGTTCCGGTATCCGCTCATCTCTGTTCTCCGTGGGCGACGGCGGGAGCCGCGAAGAGTCCTCACATGAGGTACGATCCGCCCCCCTGACCCGCGCCTCCTTCCATTCCTTCGGGACCAGGTTCCTCGCTCTGGGAGTGGTCGATCGCCTGGAGGATGCGCTCCTCCTCCGGGACGTGCCGGTTATGGATGGCGCTGACCAGCAGCAGCGCGTGGCCAACCCGCACGAGGTCGGCGTCCAGGAGGGCCCGGAACCGCGGGATGAGCTCCTCGGCTCCCAGCAGCGCCGCCCACTCGCAGACGAACCCCGCCTCGAGCTCGACCACGAGCTCATCGAGGTGGTAGAGGATGAACGAGAGCGCCTCGGCGCTGCCCCCCTGGCAGATGGCGGCGATCAGCCATTCCAGGGACTCGGCGTCGAGGCGGCCGTCCTCGTAGGCCGCCTGCAGCGGCGCGACCCCGTCGGGGCCCAGGTTCTCCAGCGCGTGGCCTGCCGCCTCCAGGACGTAGTGGTTGTCATCCTCCAGACACCGGATCACGTCGTGGGCCTCCTCCACACCCTGCACCCTTCCGACGAGATCCAGTGCAATCAGCTTGCCGTACCAGGGGCCGCGCCGACCGAGCATCTGGGCCACGAAGCGCAGGGCCTCCTCCCGGTCCTCCTCGTCGGCGACGGCGTCCTCGAGGGCCTGCGGCAGGACCTCCAGCAGACAGGAGCTCTCCACCTCGGCGAGGCGCATCAGCTTGCGCAGGTCTCCCCGGCAGGCCGCCACCTCCGCCCGCAGGGAGCGGTAGTCGGCGAGCTTGAGCGCCAGGGAGAGGAACCCCACGACGGCGGCCTCGGCCGCGGTGGGGCCGATCCGCTCGACATCCTCCAGCGTCCGGGGCCGGTTCAGCGCCTCGACCACCGCGAGGATGCGCTCCGGGAGGGCATCCCCTCCCCCGCCGTGCTTGGGGGCGACGCCGCGAGCGTAGTCGAGGACGACCCCGGCGACCGCCGGCAGGCTCCCGTCGGCGAACGCCGCCCGCAGACGGGCGCTCCAGGACTGACCCAGCCGGGCGCGGGTCTCGGTATCGTAGGTGGCGTCGTAGGACTTCAGCGTCCGGCGGAGGTCGATCCGGTTGCGGCGATTCGTATGCAGGAGCCAGCCCACGTCCTCGGTCTCCAGGGCCTCTCCAATGGCGAGGAACACCGAGGCGGCTCCCTCGCCCCCGCGCCAGGCGAGGGCACCGAGGAGCGCGTCCAGGACCCGCGGCAGGTCGCCGGGGTCGAGGCGTGCGAAGAGCTCACGGGCCGCGGCGGGCTCCGCGGCCACCGCGGGGCGCTTCGCGGTGACCTCGAGGGCGACCTTTCGCCCGAGTGCCGGTTCGGCATGACGCATCAGGGCGGCGAGGACCAGCCCGGTCCCGTCGTCGCCGAGATCCCGCCTCGCCAGCCCAGCGGCGGCCACCTCCTCGAGGCCCGGATGGCCGAGCCGCCCCAGGGCGTCCACGCAGGCGCCGGGAACGCGCTCCGGGGCGTAGCGGACCGCACGCTCCAGCACGGGGAAGTGCTCGGCGGAGCCGTGGCGGCCCAGATGCTCCGCGACGCGCTCCGCCATGCCGGCGGGCTCGTCGAGGATGAGCGACACGATCACCGCGGGGCAGCGTTCGGGATAGTGGTGCATGAGACGACCCGCCGCCCAGGCCCGCACCTCGGGATCCTCGTGGCGGACGAGCTGCCGCAGCGCCTCGAACCTCCAGAGCAGCCCCTCGCCCTGCTCCCCGTCCTCGTGCTTCTCGCTCATGCCGGATCTCCGCTGGGGCATCATAGCAGACCCACCGGGAAGGCACCGGAGGGGCCGGGCGAGGGGCATCTACCCGCCGACGAGCTCCCCGAGGGAGGAGAGGTCCAGGTTCCCGCCGCTGACCACGGCGACCACGGTGTCGTCCGGCTCGACGGGGACCTTGCCGGCGAGCAGCGCGCCCACCGTCGCCGCGCCCGATGGCTCCGGCAGGAGCTTGCAGCGTTCCATGAGGAACCGCATCCCCGCCCGGATCTCGTCGTCCGATACCAGGACCACCCGCTCGACCTGCTCCTGCACATGGGCGAGGTTGAGATGGCCCACGAAGGGCGGCGCCAGGCCGTCGGCGATCGTCTCGATCCGCTCCAGCTGCACCGGTCCGCCGGCCGCGAGCGCACGGGTCATGCCCGGCGCCCCCTCGGGCTCGACCCCGACGACGCGGGGACCGCCCCCGGAGCCTCTCAGGGCCGCCGCCACCCCGGAGATCAGCCCACCGCCGCCCACGGGGACCACGACCAGCGACGCCTGGGGCACGTCCGCGGCGATCTCCAGGCCGAGGGAACCATGCCCGGCGACGAGGCGCGCGGAGTCGAACGGATGGATGTAGACGAGATCCCGCTCCTCCCGCAGTCTCTCCAGGGTGGCGAAGGCCTCCACGACGTCGCCCCGCTGCACCACCTCCGCGCCATACCCGCGCACCGCGGCGACCTTGCTCGCCACCGCGTTGGCCGGCATCACGAGGGTGGCGCGCACCCCCGCGGTGGCGGCGGCGAAGGCGACACCCTGCGCGTGGTTCCCGGCCGAGATCGAGATCACCCCGCGGGCTCGCTCCGCCTCCGTCAGCTGCAGGATCGCGTTGAGCCCGCCGCGTGGCTTGAAGGACCCCGTGCGCTGGAAAAGCTCCGCCTTCAGGTCAACGGTCGCGCCGACCCGCGCGGAGAGCGTGCGGCTGGGGAACACCGGCGTGTGGTGGAGATACGGCCCCACCCGGGCCGCGGCGGCCCGGATCGCCGCGAGATCGACGAGCTGGGCGTCGTCCGTCACGGCCTGTCCAGCCGCTTGATGACGTGCCAGCCGTAGCGGGATTCCACCGGGTCGTAGGCCGCCATGCCCACCTCGTCCCCCTCGAGGGAGAAGCTCACATCCCCGAACGCCTTCACCATCCCCGCTCGGCGGAACTCGCCGGGCCGCGGATCGACGCCCGTGTTCGCCAGCTCGTAGATGCCGGGGAACCCATCATCGGAGTACTCCCGCACCAGTGCCTCGAAGGACTCGCCTTCCCGGGCGCGCCGCAGGATCGCCTCGGCGAGATCCCTCGCCTCCTCGGGGGTCCGGGAAATGGTCTTGCCTCGCACGCTGCCGCGGAAGCCGATGAGGACGTGCTGCACGCGGACATGCTGCGGCTCGGCGCGGGGCTCCTCGGCGGACCTCGTCCCGGGTGCCCCCCCTCCGGTCGCCAGCGCGGCCGTACCCGTGAAGAGCAGGAGGAACACCGTGGATCCGTTGCACATGTTCACCTCCGGCTTCCGGAAGGCATTCTACCTCCCGCCGTCCCGGACGGTCACCGGGCGTAGAGGTCGATCACGTCCTCGATCGCCCGCCGGCAGACA
>JASFRI010000335.1:0-4769 GCA_050115015.1 Acidobacteriota bacterium | reverse complement strand
GGTGCTGCTGAGCTGCTTCGACTTCTCGGGAAAGCGGAACAAGATTGTCTACTCCGAGCTGAACTTCCCGTCGGTGATGTACGTCTACGAGGCCCGGAGGGACCTCGGCGCGCGGATCGAGGTGGTTCCCAGCGAGGACGGCTTCACGATCCCGCTGGAGCGGATGCTGGACGCCATCGACGAGACGACCCTCCTGGTGCCGATCTCCCACGTCATCTTCAAGTCCGCCTACCTGCAGGACGCCCGGGCGATCACCGAGAAGGCCCACCGCGTCGGCGCGAAGGTCGTGCTGGACTGCTACCAGTCCGCCGGGACGGTCCCGTTCCGCCTCGTCGACCTGGGGGTCGACTTCGCGGTGGGGGGCTCGGTGAAGTGGCTGTGCGGGGGGCCCGGCGCCGGGTACCTCTACGTCCGGCCCGACCTGGCGGGGACCCTCCAGCCAAAGGTGACCGGCTGGATGGCGCATGCGGCCCCCTTCGCCTTCGAGCCCGGTCCGATCCGCTACGCCTCCGATGCGACCCGTTTCCTGCACGGCTCCCCGCAGGTGCCCTGCTTCTACGCGGCGGAGGCGGGCTACGACCTCATCCTGGAGATCGGCGTGGAGCACATCCGGGAGAAATCACTGCGGCAGACCCGGCGCCTGATGGAGCTGTGCGAGGAGGCGGGGATGGCGATCCGCGGGCCGCGGAGCGACGACGAGCGCGGCGGCATGGTGGTGGTGGACGTGCCCCACGGTGCCCGGGTCACCCGGGAGCTGCTGCGGCGGGACATCCTGGTGGACTACCGCCCCGGGGCGGGGGTGCGGATCAGCCCGCACTTCTACACCCGGGACGAGGAGATCGAGCACGGGGTCCGGGAGATCCGGGAGATCCTCGAGTCCCGTGCCTGGGAGCGGGAGCCGGACCCGGCGGCCGGCGACCGGCCCATCTGAGAGGGGAGCGCATGGTCTATCGGGCGAAGATCAAGGTGCGGTTCGGGGACATCGATCATGCGGGGATCCTCTACTACCCGCGGTTCTTCCACTACTTCCACATCGCCTTCGAGGAGTTCTTCGAGCACCGGATGGGCACCAGCTACGACCGCATCCTCGATCAGGACCGGATCGGGTTCCCCACCGTGAAGCTCGAGACCGAGTTCCGCAAGCCCCTCGCCTACGGCGACATCCTGGAAGTGGCGATGGAGGCGCGCCATCTCGGCAACGCCTCGGTGACCTTCGGGTTCACGGTCTACCGTGCAGGGACCGCGGAGGTCTGCGCCCGCTCCGAGCAGACGGTGGTCTGCGTCGACATGGACACGTTCCGGCCGACGCCGATCCCCGCCCGCTGCCGCGAGGCCTTCGAGACGATCGCCTCCCCCGCGGAGGCTTGATGTCCCGTCCCGGAGGTCATGCCACCATCGCGCCGGGTCTCGTCGCCCCTGCCCTCGTTGCTCCTCCTCCGAATACACGGGGTATTCGTCGTCGGATCGCCGCGGCACGAACGACGGTACCTCGACAGGATGCCGGCATGGCCTCCGGGAAGGGACACCAGCGATGACGTCGCGGTACCGGCTGGGGAAGGGAGAGCCGAAGCTCACCTACGAGGGCTACCTGAGGGTCCGGGAGCTGATCGACCTCCAGCAGCTCGAGAGCGATCCGCCGCACCACGACGAGCTGCTGTTCATCATCACCCATCAGGCCTACGAGCTCTGGTTCAAGCAGATCCTCTTCGAGCTGGACGGGGCCCTGGCCGCCATGGACGGCGATGACGCCGCGGAGGCGGTGCACTACCTGCGACGGGTGGCCGCCATCGAGCGGCTCCTGGTCGGCCAGATCCACGTCCTCGAGACGATGACCCCCATGGACTTCCTGGGCTTCCGGGATCGCCTGAACCCGGCCAGCGGCTTCCAGTCGGTGCAGTTCCGCGAGATGGAGTTCCTCTCCGGCTTGAAGCGGGAGGCGATCCTGAACGAGTTCCGGGACGACCCGGAGGCGACGGCGCGCCTGCGGCGGCGGCTCGACGGCCGCTGCCTGCCCGAGGCGTTCCGGGCGCTCCTGCGGCGTCGGGGCCTGGACCAGCCGGAGGGGGAGGAGGATGGCGCCGCGGCGGCCCGGCTCCGGACCCTGGTGGCCATCTACGAGGACCGCCGCGGTCAGACGGAGCTCTACCCGCTGTGCGAGGCGCTGCTGGAGCACGACCAGCTCATCCAGATCTGGCGCTCGCATCACGTTGCCATGGTGGAGCGGATGATCGGCCACAAGATCGGCACCGGCGGGAGCGAGGGGGTGGGCTACCTCCGGACGACGCTGCAGCACCGCTTCTTCCCGGACCTCTGGGCGGTGCGCACCCGCCTGGGGGCGCCGTCATGACCGCGCCGTTCCGCCCGGAGTTCCCCGTCCGCTTCAACCTGGCGCGCTACCTCCTGGACCACAACCTGGAGGCGGGCCGCGGCGGGAAGGTCTGCCTGCGTTACCGGGACCTGGAGGTCACCTACGCCGGGATGGTGGAGCTCTCCGACCGGGCGGGGAACGTCCTCCGGGAGCTCGGCGTGCGCATGGAGGACCGGGTGCTGCTGGTGCTGCCGGACTCGCCGGAGTTCGCGGCGGTCTGGTTCGGGACGCTGAAGATCGGCGCGGTGTTCGCGATGGTGAACGTCGCGGTCCCGCCGGAGGCCCTGCTCTACTACCTGGACTACAGCCGCGCGCCGGTGGCGGTGGTGGCGCCGGAGGTGGCCGAGGGGCTGCGGCCGCACCTGCCCCGTTGCCGCTACCTGAGGCACCTGATCACCGCCGGCGGGGTGGTGGAGGGCTTCCAGGGCCTCGAGGAGCTCATGGCGGCGGCGCCGGCGGACCTGACCTGGGCCGACACCACCCGGGACGACGTGGCCGGCTGGCTGTTCACCTCGGGCTCCACCGGGCATCCGAAGGCGGCGGTGCACCTGCACCACGACTTCGCCTACAACACGGAATGCTACGCGAAGCGCGTGCTGGGGATCCGGGAGGACGACGTCACCGCGGGGGTCCCGAAGCTCTACTTCGGCTACGCGACAGGGACGAACCTCATGTTCCCCTTCGCGGTGGGGGCGCAGACCGCGCTGTTCTCCGAGCGCTCCACCGCGGAGCGCATGTTCGAGATCATCGAGCGCTACCGGCCGACGGTCCTCACCTCGGTGCCCACGATGATCAACGCCATGCTGCAGGTCCCCGACGCCGCCCGCCGCGATCTGGGCTCGCTGCGGATGGTCCTGTCGGCGGGGGAGGCGCTCCCCGAGGAGCTCTACAACCGTTGGATGGACGCATTCGGCGTCGAGATCCTCGACGGTATCGGCTCGGCGGAGATGTTCCACATCTACATCTCGAACCGCCCGGGCGACGTGGTGCCGGGGAGCCTGGGGAAGATCGTGCCGGGCTACGAGGCGCGCATCGTCGGGCCGGACGGGCTGGAAGTCCCCGACGGCGAGCAGGGGACCCTGCACATCCACGGGGATTCGGCGGCGGTGGGCTACTGGCTGGACCACGAGAAGAGCAAGGCGACCTTCGCCGGGGACTGGTGCGTCACCGGCGACCAGTTCATCCGCGATGAGCGCGGCAATTACTTCTACGCCGGGCGCGCCGACGACATGATCAAGGTCTCGGGGCTGTTCGTCTCGCCCCTGGAGATCGAGAACCTGCTCCTCCAGCATCCGGCGGTGCGGGAGTGCTGCGTCGTGGCGGCGGAGGATCCCGACGGCCTGACGAAGCCGAAGGCCTTCGTCGTCCCGCACGAGGGCCGGAAGCCCGGACCGCAGCTCGTCAAGGCACTGCAGCAGCACGTCAAGGACCATGCGGCGCCCCACAAGTACCCCCGGTGGGTGGAGTTCCTCGAGGCGCTGCCGCGCACGGATCGCGGCAAGGTGGCGCGCCGGGAGCTGCAGGCGCGCGCCGGCGGCGCCCCGGAGGGATCGTGACCGGCGCGGGGGAGGTCGTCCGCCTCGGGGCGCTGACCAGCGACGAGGCGGCGGCGCGGCTTGGCCCCGGCACGGCCCTGCTGCTGCCGGTGGGGTCCACCGAGGCCCACGGGCCGCACCTGCCGCTGGAGGCGGACGTGATCATCGCCGAGGAGACCGCCCGGCGGTCCGCCCGGCTGCTGGAGGCCGGGGGCGTCCCGTGCCTGCTCCTCCCGCCGCTCGCGTACTCCCGGGCCCACTGCGCCCGCGGCTATCCCGGGACCGTTTCGGTGTCCGCGGAGGCGGCGCGAGGCCTGCTGGCGGACCTCTGCCGGTCGCTGGCCCCGCCGGGGGGACCGCTCGTTTGCCTGGTCAACGGCCACCTCGAGCCGGAGCACCTGCGGGTCCTTCGCGACGTGGCCCGCGAGGCGGCCGCCGCCGGGTGCCGTGTGGTCTTCCCGGACCACACCCGCCGCCGGCACGTCGGGGCCCTCGGCGAGGAGTTCCTCCAGGGGGGCGGGCACGCCGGGGGCTACGAGACCTCCCTCGTGCTCGCCGCCGGCGGCCGGGTCGACGCGGCCGTCCTGTCCACGCTCCCCGCGAACCGGGTGAACCTCGCCGAACAGATCCGGAAGGGAGTCGACGACTTCCGGGTCATGGGCGGCGAGAGGGCGTACTTCGGCGACCCCGCCGCCGCCTCCCGGGAGGAGGGGGAGCGCCTCTACGGCGTCCTCGCCGCGATCGTCGCCGATGCCGTCCGCGCGGCGCTGGACCCCTCCTGAGCCCCCGGCCCGCCGCACCGTCCGAAGTTTGCGAAATCGCCGCAACTGCGGTAAAATCAGCACATACCCCCGGGCGGCGAGCCC
>JASFRI010000334.1:0-4778 GCA_050115015.1 Acidobacteriota bacterium | reverse complement strand
GGGTCGAGGATCTCCCCGGTACCCTCGCCCGCCTGGAGGGGATGGGCCTGCGGCTCATCGACCGGGAGCCCCGGATCGGCGCCGGAGGTGCACGGGTCGCGTTCGTCCATCCATCCGCCACCGGCGGTGTGCTCGTGGAGCTGAAGGAAGCTCCGGCCGGAAAGAGAGCGCGCTGATGTCCGTTCCCGGGCCGGGCTCTCTGGTGCTGGCTTTCCTGCATTCCCCGAAGGAGAGGCTCTGGGGAGTGCTGCAAGGTTATGATGCCGCCGGGGTCTGGCTCGAGGGGATCGACCTGCAGTCCTTCGAGGACTGGGCCCGTCAGATCGGCAGGGAACAGGCCTCGGGGCTCGGGCTGTCGCTGATCTTCTACCCGCTGCTTCGTGTGGAGAAGCTCCTGCTCGACCGGAGCGCACCGGGGCAGCCATCGTTCGCGGATCGCTTCCGTAGCCTGGTGGGTATGGAGGTGGAGGAGTATCTGGGCCTGCCAGGCACAGGGGAGGGCGGTCAATGAGTTCCGATGGGTCCGAGCGGGAGAAGGACGGGGGGTTCAACCCCTCGAGCGCGGACACGCAACCTCCCGGGAGGCGGTTCGCCGACCTGCGGAAGACGGTGGCCGACGCGAAGGGACGGCTCAGCCTGGGGATTCACCCGCAGCGGCCCGGCCTGCCGGAGCGCGTCGACATGGCGGGGAATCAGCTTGTCATCGGCCGCGAGGAGGGGGAGATCCAGATCGACGATCTCCTGGTCTCCCGGCGCCATGCCATCATCGAGCGCAAGGAGGGGGGCGAGTTGATCGTGCGGGACCTGGATTCCACGAACGGGACCTTCCTGAACGGAGCGCTCCTCCTGGGGCCCTCGCGTCTGCGGGACGGTGACGATATCCGCATCGGCCCCGCCCATCTTCGCGTGAGCATCGGGAGCGAGTGACCTGCCGGGTCTGCCGATGCGTTCCCTCCATCCCTCGCGATCCCGGCTGCTGGCCGTTCTCCTGCTCCTCGCCACCGGAGCCATCCGGGCCGAGGGCGATTCCGCGATCCGCTGGCAGGGCTGGTCGGACACCCTCTTTCACCAGGCCAGCGAGCTGGACCGGCCGGTGATCGTGTACGTCCAGTCGGCCTGGTGCCTGGCCTGCCGCGAGTTCGAGGCCGAGGTGCTGGCGGATCCGGGAATCGTCCGGCGCGTCCGGGACGGGTTCCTGGCCCTGGAGGTGGATGCCGACCTCCGGCCGGACCTGTTCTCACGCTATCAGCGCGGCGGTCTGCCCTCCGTCACCTTCCTCACGCCCCGCGGCAACAGCCTCCTGCTGAAGGACGGCGAGCGCTATCTCCCCTCGGGTGGCAGCAACCTGCGTGTGGACGCGCTTGCCGACTACCTGGACATGATCCGGGGCTACTACCGGCGGAACCGTGGCCGGCTGGACCCGCTCCTCGAGGAGCGCATGCGGGAGCTCCGGGCCTCGCGGAACCGCGAGTCACGCCCGATCTCCACGGCGATGGTCGACGTGGGGGTGAACGCGGTGCTCCGGGTTCAGGACCCGATCTACGGCGGGCTGCAGGGCCCGGGGCGCGCGGCGCTCCGTCTGCCCGTCGCGGCCACCCTGGAGCGCTACGCCGAGGACGGAGACCCGGACTACCTCGCGTTCGCCGTGCTCACGCTGGACGCGATGGCGCGGCGGCCCATAAGGGATCCCCTGTCCGGCGCCTTCTATCGGGCCAGCGGTCGGCCGGACTGGTCCCAGCCGGCGGAGGGGTGGCTGCTGGGGGTCCAGGCGGACATGCTGCGGACCTATCTCGAGGCCTACCGCGTGCTGGGCGAGGAGCGCTACCGGCGCGTCGCGGACGACCTGGTGCAGCTCCTGCTGGACCGGTTCCGGGAGCCGTCGACCGGTGCGTTCCGGGCCGCCGTCTACCCGGACGTGGACCATCCGACGGGGGGCTGGGGCTGGGAAAGCGTCGCCGCGGCGCTGAAGCGGAAGGAACGTGCTCCCGCGGCCCTCCGCTGGGGGCTTCCCGCCGGTCCGGAAGAGGCGCCGCGCTTTCCCTGGCTGGCGATGGAGCCGGAAGAGGTCGCCCTGGAACTGCAGCAGCCGGAGCCTCGCGTCCGCGACCGGCTGCGGAGTGCCCGCTCGCGACTGGTCGCGCGCCGCGACAAGGAGCCCGGATGGGCCACCGAGGACGCGGTGCTGGCGGGGGAGGTCGGCCGGGCGGTGGGCGCGTTGCTCGAGGCCTGGGCGGTGCTGGGTCGGACGGACGCCCGGGAGGCAGCCCTGGAGGCCCTGGATGCGGTCGGCCGCTACCTCGCGCTGGCGGAGGACGGCGTCTACCATGCCCTGGAGATCGACCCCATGCGGGTCGTATCGGCCCGCCTGCTGGTGGATCAGATCGCGCTGTCCGACGCCTGGTTGCTGGCCTTCAGCGCCACGGGGAAGCGCACCTATCTCGAGTTCGCCACGACGATCCTCGATCTCGTCCTGGAGCGTTTCCGCGACGAGGATGCCGGCGGGTTCGTGGACCGACTGCCGACCGTCGCGGACGTGGGGGACCTGGCGGTCCCCGACCGGCGGCTCGTGGAGAACTGCGACGCCGTGCTGACACTGCTTCGCTGGCACTACATGACCCTCGACCGGCGCCCCCGGATCCAGGCGGAGAAGACCCTGGACTCCTTCGCCGACGAGTTCACCGCCTACGGGGTGGCGGCGGCGGCTTTCGGCATGGCCGTCGATCGGTACCTGCGGGTCCCGGTGCAGGTCATCGTGGTCGAGGGCGCGAGGCCGGGGGCGGACGAGCTGCGCGCGGCGGCGATGGCGGCGCTCCCCCTGTGGAAGATCGTTCGTCCCGTGACCGCGGAGGAGGATGCCGGGTACCTGCGCGCCCGCGGGATCGTTCCGGGGGACGCGCCCGCGGCCTGGGTGCAGGGCCGCTCGGGGCTCCGGGGGCCCTTCACGACGCCGGAGGCGCTGCTGGAGGCGCTGGCGGACGTCCCGGCGGAGGAGAAGGGGGAGGGAGAATGAGCGAGGTGCGCACGAGCCAGGTCGGGATCCTGGCCGGGACGGGGATCCAGGAGCTGGCGGGGCTGGAGGGGGCGACGCCGCACTCGATCGAGACGCCGTTCGGCCCCCCCTCGGGACCCGTCTGGGTCGGGCAGCTGGAGGGCCGGAACGTGGCGTTCCTCGCCAGACATGGCGCGGGGCACCGGCTGCTGCCGTCGGAGGTGAACTACCGGGCCAACATCTACGCGTTGAAGCTGCTCGGCGTCGAGCGGATCCTCTCGGCGAGTGCCGTCGGCAGCATGCGCGACGAGATCCACCCCCAGGACGTGGTGGTCCCGGATCAGTTCCTGGACCGGACCCGTCACCGGCAGGACACGTTCTTCGGAGACGGCCTCGTGGCGCACGTCGGCTTCGCGGATCCGGTGTGTGGCGTCGCCCGCCGGGTCCTCCTGCTCGCCGCCCGAGAGGAGCAGGTCCGCTGCCACGACGGCGGTACGTACCTGTGCATGGAGGGACCGCAGTTCTCCACCCGCGCCGAGTCGCTCCTCTATCGGGGCTGGGGCGTCTCGGTGATCGGGATGACGAACCTCACCGAGGCGAAGCTGGCGCGGGAGGCGGAGATCTGCTACGCCACGCTGGCTCTGGTCACCGACTACGACTGCTGGCACGCGGAGGAGGCGTCGGTATCGGTCGAGGGCGTGGTCGAGAACCTGCGGCGCAATGCGGCCGCGGCGGCGCGCATCCTGCGCCGAGCGGTCCGGGAGCTGCCTGCCGGGCGCGAATGTGCCTGCGGCGAGGCGCTGCGCAACGCCATCCTGACGGATCCCGCCGTCGTGCCCGAGTCGACCCGGCGGCGCCTGGAGGCGCTCCTCCGCGGGCATCTACCGGCTTCTTGACAGGAAGTCGTTGGTAGGGCAAATTTTGCATCGTCGGGAGCATGGAGGAGACGACATGACGGGTATTCCGAAACGCACGGGCGGCCTCGATGCCCGGGGGATGAAGGTGGCCCTGATCGTGAGCCGCTTTCACGAGGCCATCACCTCGCGCCTGCTCCAGGGGGCCGTCGATTGCCTGCTGCGCCACGGTGCCCAGGAGACCGACCTGGAGGTGGTACGGGTCCCCGGCTCCTTCGAGATCCCCCTGGTGGCCCGGCGAATCGCGGGCGCCGGGAAGGTGGATGCCGTCGTCTGCCTCGGCTCCCTGATCCGCGGGGAGACGCCCCATTTCGACCTCGTGGCCGCCGAGACCGCACGCGGGATCGCCCGGGCGGCCGAGGGTTCCGGCATTCCCGTGGTCTTCGGGGTGGTCACCGCGGAGAGCTCCGATCAGGCCGCGGAGCGGGCCGGCGGCAAGGCCGGGAACCGGGGTTTCGACGCCGCGCTGACGGCGATCGAGATGGTCGACCTCCTGCGCGGCCTGGACAGCTAGTGTCCCGGATCAGAAGTACGTTGTCCATTCCGCCGGGACTCCACGGCGCTGGCCCGGTTGCTTCTCCTCCGAATGCTCCCGGTATTCGTCGTCGAAGCGCCTTGCCAGCACCGCGGATGCCCCGCCGGAATCGACGACGCTCACCTGACCCGGGGCACTAGCTCCCGGGCGCCGGCGGGTTCGAGAGCGCATGGGCCGACGACACCGGGCGCGGGAGATCGCCCTCAAGCTCCTCTACCAGGTGGAGGTCGGCGGGGTGCCACCGGAGGAAGCGCTGACGGGCTACCTCGAGCGCCGCAAGCTCCCCCGGGACGTGGTGGCGTTCGCGGAGGGGCTGGTGCGGGGTGTGGCGCGGGAGCGC
>JASFRI010000333.1:0-4789 GCA_050115015.1 Acidobacteriota bacterium | reverse complement strand
GTACCAGCTCCTCGGACCGCTCCTCCCGCAGCCGGTGCAGGACCTCGATCTGGAGCAGGTTGATGGGATCCACGTACGGATTTCGCACCGCGATGGAACGGCGGAGGACGGGATTGTCCTCGAGCAGGCCGTCGCGCCCGAGGGCGGCGAGGAGCCGCTCCGACGCTTCCCGGAAGCGCCGGTCGATGCCGTCACCCACGTCGGCCAGGTCCGGAGCCAGCTTCGCCTCGTAAAGCCGGCCGATCCGCAGGTCCGCCTTGGCCAGCACCATCTCGATGAGCTGGAGGAGGGACCGGAAGAAGGGCCATTCCCGCGCCATCGTGATCACGGTGTCCCGGTCCGGGCCGTCCAGGCCCGCGGCCAGCCCCCGGCCCGTTCCCAACCACCCCGGAAGCAGGAACCGCGTCTGCATCCAGGCGAACACCCAGGGGATCGCGCGCAGGCTCTGAAGGCCGCCCTCTCCGGAACGCCGGGCGGGACGGCTTCCCAGGTTGAGTTCCCCCAGCTCGGATTCCGGGGTGGCGCGGTGGAAGTACTCCCGGAACCGGGCATCCCCCACCAGACCCTGGTAGTCCTCGCGGGCGGCCTCCGCCATCCGGTCCATGACCTCCCGCCAGCGCCCCTGCGGCCGGGGGCGGGGGAGGAGAGCGGCCTCGGTGACCGCGGTCACGTAGAGTTCCAGGGTCCGCTGCGCGATGCCGGGCAGTCCGAACTTGGTCCGGAGCATCTCCCCCTGCTCGGTCACGCGCAGGACGTCGCCGATGGTGCCCGGGGGCTGGGAGAGGATCGCCGCGTGGGTGGGTCCCCCTCCCCGTCCGATAGAGCCGCCCCGGCCGTGGAACAGGGCGAGCTTCACCCCGCGCCGGGAGCAGACCGCGCTCAGCTCCTCCTGGGCGCGGTACAGGGCCCAGTTCGCGGCAAAGCGCCCGGCATCCTTGGCCGAGTCGGAGTATCCCAGCATGACCTCGATATGGTCCCGGCAGCGCGACGCGAAACCCGGATCGTCGAGAAGCACCTCGACGGCGCCGGCGGCGCCCTGCAGGTCGTTCAGGGTCTCGAACAGGGGGGTCACCGGCAGGGGCGTCTCCACCCCGGCCGCCCGCTGCAGGACCTCGACGGCGAGCACGTCCGAGGGACTCCGGGCCATGGACACGACGTAGGCCCCCATCCACTCCGGGGACTCGCCCGCGATCGCCTCCACCGTGGCCAGCACCTCGGCCACGGGCGGGGACGGACGGAACCCGGAGGGGACCAGGGAAGCGCCGTTCTCCAGCCTCTCCAGCAGCCAGGCCGCGCGCTTCTCTTCGGTCCAGTCGAGAAACGCGCCCTCTCCCCGGGCGGCGGCGATCTCGGCCATCGCCTCCCGGTGGCGCCGCGCATCCTGTCTCACGTCGAGTCGCACCAGGGACAGGCCGAACGCGTGGACGCGGCGGAGCAGGTCCAGCAGGGGCCCGCGGGCGATCCGTTCCGCGCCGGTTTCGCGGAGCGAGCGCCGGCACAGGAGAAGCGGCTCCAAGAGCTCCTCCCTCCGGCTGAGAACGCCGTCCGGGGGCGGCGGCACCGGCGACGCGTCGCCGAGAGCCCGGTAGGCAGCGTCGCACCAGCGTTCGGTCGTTTCCAGGCGGCGGACCAGGTCCCGCAGGAGACGGCGATAGGGTTCCCGGGCGGATCCGGTCCGGGCGGTCAGTTCCTCGCTGCCCCCGCCCAGGGACAGTTCCATGCGCAGGCGGGAAACGTCCCGGCGGTAGAGGCGGGCGGCCATCCACCGCTGGAGCAGGCACACCTGGCGCGTGACGCGGGCGGTCACCCGGGGATTGCCGTCGCGGTCTCCTCCCATCCAGGATCCGAACCGGAGAGGGGCGGCGTCGATGGGAAGCCCCTCCCCGGTGTGCTCGCGCAGCTCCCGGTCCAGGGACCGGAGGGTCCGGGGCACCGCGTCCCACAGCGTCTGCTCGAAGAGGAGAAGACCGCTCCGGGCCTCGTCGACCGGGGTGGGACGCGCGTATCGTACCTCGTCGGTACGCCACAGGATCGTGATCTCGCGGGCAATCGCTTCTTCCACCGCCTCCCGCTCCGCGGGATCGTCGCGGTGGCGGTCCCGGGCCAGGAGCAGATCGCCGATCGCCCGGTAGCGCCGGAGAACGGTGCGCCGGTTGATCTCGGTGGGATGGGCGGTGAGCACGATCTCGATCCGGAGATCGCGGATGTGCCGGTGCAGGGCGTCCGGGGCTACCCCCGCCTTCAGGAGGCGGTCCAGGCAGTCGGGGAACGAGCCCCGCTGGGGGGGCGATTCCGGATCCAGCCGGTAGTCGCGGCGGCGGCGGACCCGGTGGGTCTGCTCGGCGATGTTGGAGAGAGCGAGGAACAGGGAGAAGGCCCGGGCCAGCGGCACCTCGTGTCCCGCGGGGACCTCGGCGAGCAGGTGTTCCGGGCCCGCCGCCGGCGGCGCGTCCGGAGCATGGTACGCCTTGGACAGGGCCCGCACGCGCTCCACCGCGTCCAGGAGCTCCGTGCCCTCCTGTTCGATGAGGACCTGTCCCAGGAGTTCGCCGAGGCGCCGGATGTCCTCGCGAAGGGGTGCGTGGGGGTCGGTGGGAAGCGGGGGCACGGCGCGGCCTAGGGAGAGGGCTCCGACGAGGCGCCCTTCCAGATCGCCCCGATCGAGGCCCCGGCCGCGATCAACGCCCAGGCGGTGTGCTCCTCCCAGAGGCCGAGGGCGTTTCCCATCGCGCCCAGGAATCCCGCGGTGTTGGCGCCCATGCCGACGCCGTGGAACACGCGGTCCACCCGCGAGGGCGGTGCGGCCCCGGGTCCGAGAAAGACCGACACGCTGGGCGCCGGAGGGTAGTGCGCCTCCAGGGTAAGCAGGGGCCCGCCGGCTCCGGAGGACCCGGCCAGCCCGAACCGCTGCCTTTCCGGGAGAAGCACGCGGCTCCCCGTGGAATCGGCGTTCACAATGCGGCCCCGGACCGAATCCGCAGGGTCTTTGGTCTGGGCGGAAACGGAAACGGAGGAACACGGCGCCGTCCCCGCAAGTCCGATGAGGAGAATTCGCAGCAAGAGCGTGTGCATCGTCCTGGAACCCGTGAGCGTCATCACGGCCAGTGTACCAAACGAGCGGTCACGGCGCCGACGGCGGCGAATCGGGACAATTCCGGTCCCCGCACCGCCTTTGCGGGACCGCCTTGACCCGCCTCCGTTCCCTCCGGATACTCGAAGCAGGGAATGCCTATTGCATCCAAGGAGGACATCATGAACTCACGCACCCTGGGGAACACCTCCATTCACGTTTCCGCGATCGGCCTCGGCTGCATGGGGATGTCCGAGTTCTACGGCCGCGCGGACGAGGAGGATTGTCTGCGGACTCTGCACCACGCCCTTGATCTCGGCATCAACTTCCTCGACACCGCCGACATGTACGGTCCCTTTGCCAACGAGAAACTGGTGGGAAAGGCCCTCCGGGACCGGCGGGACAAGGCGGTGATCGCCACGAAGTTCGGGGTCCGCCGGGGCGAGGACGGGTCGTGGCTCGGGATCAGCGGCAAGCCCGAGTACGTTCGTTCCGCCTGCGACGCCAGCCTCCGGCGCCTGGGCGTCAATACCATCGATCTCTACTACCAGCACCGGGTGGATCGCGAGGTCCCCATCGAGGACACGGTGGGAGCCATGGCCGGGCTTGTCCAGGCGGGCAAGGTCCGGTTCCTGGGCCTGTCCGAGGCTTCCGTTCCCACCCTGCGCAGGGCCCATGCCGTTCATCCCGTCGCCGCCCTGCAGACGGAGTACTCCCTGTGGTCCCGGGATCCGGAAGACGGACTCCTGGCCGCCTGCGATGAGCTGGGGATCACCTTCGTCGCCTACAGCCCCCTCGGGCGCGGGTTCCTGACCGGGAAGGTCCAGGACCCGGAAGAGCTGGACGAAGACGACTTCCGTCGGCGCGCGCCGCGCTTCTCGGGGGAGAACCTGAATAAGAACCTGGAACTGGTGCACCGCATCGAGAAGCTGGCCGCGGCCCGCGGCTGCACCCCCGCCCAGCTCTCCCTGGCCTGGCTCCTGAACAAGCACGAGAACATGGTTCCAATCCCGGGAACCACGAAACGGGAACGCCTGGAGGAGGACGCCGCGGCCTCGGAGATCCGGCTCACCGCCAAGGACATCGCGGAGATCGAGGCGGCGGCCCCGCCGGGCGCGGCGGCCGGAGACCGGTACGACGCGGGGGGCATGGCCACCGTGAACGGCTGAAGCGAAGAGGCGGCTGGCCCTGGATTTTCGCTTCCAGGGGGACGAACGGACCCCCAAAAAAAGAGAGGCGGCCGAAGCCGCCCCTCTTCCCGCATTGCGGCAGGGACTATCTCCGCAAAGCGAAGACCCTCCCGAATGCCCTAGCGTAGGACTACCAGCGCGAACGACCGCCGCCGCCGCCACGGTCTTCCCGGGGGCGCGCCTCGTTCACCTTCAGATTCCGGCCGCCCATCTCGTGGTTATTGAGGGCGCTGATCGCCTCGTTGGCGCCGTTATCCATCTCCACGAAGCCGAAGCCACGGGGGGATCCGGTGTCGCGGTCGGTGATGAGGCTGACGGACGTGACGTTGCCGTACTGGCCGAAAAGCTGCCGGATTTCGTCTTCCGTCGCGCTGAAAGGCAGGTTACCTACATAGATCTTCTTGGACATGTTTTCCTCGTTTCGGCGGACGGTCTCGTGACCGCCCAGCCGCCTTGTACTTGAACTAGCCGCCCCGAACGTTCGGGACGATCGGACCCAAACGGTCCATCAACGGAGGCACTGGGAACG
>JASFRI010000332.1:0-4805 GCA_050115015.1 Acidobacteriota bacterium | reverse complement strand
GACCCGGAAGATCGCCCCGTCGAAGCAGGTCGTGTTCAACCCGGCCTCCAGCTGGAACCCGGCGAAGTCCCGGAAGAAGTCGTCCACCAGCAAGCAGAAGCGCAGCTACCGCCGCAGCTACTAGTCGCGGACGTTCCGGACCGGGGTCGAGCCCCGGCCGGCGAGAACGGGCGGCCCCACGGGGCCGCCTTTTTTTGTTCCCGGGGGGCTTCTACCGCGGCAGCGGGATGTAGGGTCCCATGGGCCCGGCCTCCGCGACGCGGTCCCTTTCCCGGCGCACATCCCCCCGGGCCAGGAACGCGAGCAGCATCGAGACCACCGCCGCGGCGAGGAGAAAGCCCCGGAACCCGATCCAGGGCGCCGCGATCCCGGCCAGGAGCGGTCCGAGGGCTCCTCCCATCATCGCCCCCCCCGACAGGAACCCGTAGCTGGTGGCGCGGCCGGACTCCCCGACCAGCTCCGCGGCCACCGTGTACCCCAGCGTCAGCAGCCCGCCCGCCGCCAGACCGTACCCCACACGGAGCGCCGCGAAGCCACCCGCGGATCCCGCCGCGGCCATCCCCCCCAGGAGGGCGGCCCCACCCAGCAGGGAGAGCTGCATGAGACGTCGTGGCCGGCCACGCCGGGCGATCCGGCCGAGCGCCACGGCGGAGAGCGACCCGGCGAAGGCCCCGCCGGAGACGGTCAGGCCGCTCCAGGTGCCCAGCGCCGCCCCGGCTGGGGCGAGATCCTGGATCACCAGCGGCACCACGACGCCGAAGGACCGGTCGACCAGCGCGGCGAAGAAGAGGAGGCCCAGGAGGGGCAGGAGCCCCGGCCGCGTCAGGATGGACCGGAGCGAGATCGGCGCCGGGCCGCCGGGCGCGGCGGCGGCGGCGCCCGGCTGCACCTCCCGGTAGGCGAAGGTCACGAGGAGGAAGCCGAGACCGCAGATCCCCGCGGTGATCAGGAACGTGGGCCGCAGGCCGAAGTGGTCGAAGAGCACCCCGCCCACCGCCGGGCCTGCGGCGGCGCTGAGGATCTGGGTGGACTGCAGCGAGCCGACCACCTCCCCCACCCGCTCCCGGGGCACGCCGTGGGTCACCAGGGCGACGGAGATCGTGCCGAACCCGCTGAACACGCCGAGCATCACGCGGAGCACCATCAGGTGGGCGATCGAGCCGACGAAGTACATCAGCAGCCAGTGGAGGATCATCGCGATCACGATCCGCTGGATCATGATCTTCATCCCGTACCGGTCCGTGAGCCGGCCCCAGATCGGCCCCATCAGCGCGGCCAGGAACGGTGCCGTGAACAGCACCAGCCCGGACCAGACCTGGACCCGGGGCCCGTGCACCCCGAGCGACTCGATGAAGTACGGGAGGAACGGCATGGCCAGGGTGAAGCCGAAGAACAGCAGCCCCGCGGCCACGCAGATGGCCAGCTGGTTGCGGCGCCAGGTCTCCGAGGGAAGGATGGGATTCACCCGCGGGCTCCGGGAAGGGGACCCATCGTAGCAGAGGCGACCGCGACCCCTCCAGCGGTTGCCGGGGCTCCTGCCGACGGGTAGCATGACCTCTCCGATTCGGGGCACAACGTGATCCGCAAACGCTTCCTCGACTGGTACGCCGGCTTCATCTTCCAGCACCGGGTCCCGGTCCTCCTGGGCACCATCGTCCTCACCCTGCTGGCCGGAGCGGCCTGCCTCCGGCTCCAGCTCCATACCTCCCGGGAGGCGCTGGGAGACGCCGACACCCCGGCGACGCGGGCCTACCGGTCCTTCATCGAGGAGTTCGGCACCCCGAACCAGCTCCTGGTCGTGGTGGGGCCGCGGGACCCGGCGCAGCCGCCGGACCCGTCGCGGTACGAGGCGTTCGTCGACGCCCTCGCCGCGCGGCTGAACCTGGAGAAGGCGTTCTTCGCCGATGTCTACTACCGGCTCGACCTGGAGGCGTTCGAGTCGAACGCGCTGCACTTCCTGCCGCTGGAGGACCTCCGCGGCCTGGTGGACGCCGTCACCGACCCCGGATCCGCGCTGGGCCGGCTCCCGGAGATGGGCAGCCTCGCCGACGCGAACCGGCTCCTGGCCGAGCAGATCCGGGCGGGCGTCGCGAGGGGGGAGGTGACCTCCGCGGACCCCGCCGCCGACCTCCGGCGGCTGCTCCCGGCCCTGGAGTGGGAGGGGAGGTTCCTGGAGGACCCGACCGCGGCGGTCGCGGAGCTGGACCCCCGTCGCCTCGCCGGGAGCCTGGCCGCCGGCCGGGGGGTCAACGCCGACGGCTACCTCGTCTCCCATGACGGCCTGCATTACTTCCTGGTGGCCAGGCCGAGCTCCGCGACCAGCGACCTCGACTTCATCAACCCCATGATCCGCCGGGTCCGCGAGCAGATCGCCGACGTCGAGGAGGAGTACCCGGAGCTCCGCGGGGGGATCACCGGGCTTCCCGCCATGATCCAGGAGGAGATGGAGGCGGTACGGCGGGACACCCTGTTCACCACCAGCCTGGCGGTGATCGGGATCGCGCTCCTGTCGGTGTTCGCGTTCCATCGCCGCCGCCTGGCGCCGCTGGTGCTCGCCGCCCTGGTGATGGGGGTCACCTGGGCCGGCGCCCTCATCGCCATCACGATCGGCTACCTGAACCTGATCACCTCGTCCTTCGCGGCGATCCTGGTCGGGCTCGGGATCGACTTCGGGGTCCACATCGTCTCCCAGTACGAGATCGAGACCGCCGGGGGGCGTGACTGCCAGGAGGCGATCGGCGCCGCCATCCGGAAAGTCGGCCCCGGCCTCCTGGCCAGCACCTTCACCACCGCCACCGCGTTCTTCTCCATCACCCTGCTCGACTTCCCGGGCTTCGCGCAGCTCGGGTTCGTCGGGGGGTGGGGGATCGTGCTCTGCCTGCTGGCGACCTTCACCGCCCTGCCGGCCATGCTGGCCATCGAGGGCGCCCGCCGGGGCTGCTCCGGACGCCGCGATTCCCGGCTCTCCCGGGGCGACCGGGTGAGCCAGGCGATCCTCCGGTTCCCCTGGGCCACCCTGGCCCTCGGCCTGGCGGTCACCGTGGGACTGGCCCTCGAGGCCGGCAAGGTCCGCTTCGACGACAACATCCGCAACCTGCTGCCGCCCCAGGCCGAATCGCTGCAGCTCCAGGAGACGGTGCTGCGGGACTCCGAGCTCTCCCCCGACTTCCTGATGGTGATCGTCCGGGATCCGGACGAGCTGGAGCGCCTGCAGGCCCGCGCTGCCGCCATGCCGCACATCGCCCGCACGGAGTCCATCCTCACGTACCTTCCCGCCGACGCCGCGGAGCGCGAGCCCCTCCTGCAGCGGCTCCGGCGGGCGCTGTCCGGCCCGGGGCCCCGGCATCGCGGCTTCGACCGGCGGGACCTCGTCGCCGCCCTGGCCGGGCTCCAGGACGCGCTGGCGGAGGTCGAGGAGGTCGCCTTCGCGGAGGGACGGACCGACCTCCTGGCGGCCTCCGGCGAGGTTCTCGGAACCGTGGAGGGGCTGACCACCCGGCTCCGGGCCGCGACGCCCCCCGACGAGGCCTCCTGGCAGGACGGGGAGGCGCTCCTGTTCCGGAAGGCCGACGATATCTGGCGCCGGGCGAAGGATCTGACGCGGGCGCCGCCTCCCACCCCGGAAGATCTGCCACAGGCGCTGCGGACCCGGCTGATCAGCCCGAATGGCGCGTATTTGCTGTATTTCTACCCGTTTGGTAATATCGCGGAGCCGGGGGCGGTGCAGGATTTCATCCGCGACGCCCGGGCTGTCTCGCCGGAGGTGACCGGGTACCCGATCCTCGTGGAGGACGGGACGGAGGAGATCACCTCGGGGTTCAGCCGCGTGATCCTCGTGGGGACGCTGCTGACGGCGCTGGCGCTGCTCATCGACTTCCGGCAGCCGCTCTACGCGCTGGGAGCCGCACTCTGCACCGCCATCGGGATCTGCTGGATGCTCGGCCTGATGGGCCTTTCGGGTATCCAGTTCAGTCTGGCCAACCTGCCGACGGTCCCCCTCGTGCTCGGGGCCGGGGTGGCCTACGGCATTCACGTCCTGCATCGCTACCGGGAGGAACGAGCCCAGGGACTCGCGACGGTGCTGCACCATACCGGGCGCGCCATCCTGATCTCGGCCCTGACCACGATGATCGGATTCGGCTCCATGAGCTTCGCCAGCCATCGCGGCGTCTCCAGCCTCGGGAAGATCCTGCTGTTCGGGATCGGCTCCTGCTTCGTCTGCGCCACGGTGCTGCTGCCGTGCGCCCTCGACCTGATCAACCGTCGCCGGGGGCCGGCCTCTTGAGGCGATTCGCCCCCTTCCTCCTGCTGGCCGCCCTCGCCTGCCTGGCCGCCGGCGGCGATGCCTCCCGGGCGCTCCTGTTCTGGGCCCCGTACGGGGCCGGCTCGCCGGAGCAGGCCGCCGAGACGATGCAGGCGTTCGGCCGCTACCTGGAGGGGGCGGCGGGCTGGCCGGAGGGGGCGATGGCCACGTCCTACCGGAACACCGTCGAGGACGGCGAGGCCCGGCTGCGGTCCGACGCCCCGGGGTTCCTGGTGGTGCCGGTGCCCGTGTTCCTGCGGTACGGCGAGGAGGAGGGCTGGAAGCCGCTGCTCGCGCTGGTCACCGATGCCGCGGACGCGCAGCGCTACACGCTCTACGGACCGCCGGGCTCGACGCTGGAATCGATGGCGGGGGCGCCCCTGGCCGGCGACACGGCCTACGACGCCGCGTTCGTGGCGACCGCGGTCCTCGGCCGGGAGAGCGCGGCGTCGTCCCACGAGCTGGAGCCCACCTCCCGGCCGCTCTCCGCCGTCCGGCGGGC
>JASFRI010000331.1:0-4812 GCA_050115015.1 Acidobacteriota bacterium | reverse complement strand
GCGACGAGCGTCGAACCCTTGGAGGACTGCACACTTCAGGTCTGACCCTGGGGTAAGTGGTGGGGGGAGAGGGGGTTGGGGGTGGGGGGTTAGCGGTTAGGGGTCAGAGGAAGAAAGGCCGCCCACGGTCAGGTGGGCGGCCTTTTCGGGTCAGGTCGCGGCGGGGGTGGATCAGGGGTAGAGGTTGGTGCCCCCGCGGCTCTCGGTGAACTCCAGGAAGGCGCGGAGCTTGCGGCTGCGCGAGGGGTGCCGGAGCTTGCGCAGCGCCTTCGACTCGATCTGGCGGATGCGCTCGCGGGTGACCGCGAACGACTGCCCGACCTCCTCGAGGGTGTGCTCGGTCCCCTCGCCGACGCCGAAGCGCATCTTGATGACCTTCTCCTCCCGCGGGCTGAGGGTCTTCAGGACGTTCTGCGTCTGCTCCTGGAGGTTGATGCCGATCACGGCGTCCACGGGGTTCGTCACCCGCCGGTCCTCGATGAAGTCGCCGAGGTGGGAGTCCTCCTCCTCGCCGATGGGCGTCTCCAGCGAGATCGGCTCCTGGGCGATCTTCAGCACCTTGCGGACCTTGGCCACGGGGATCGTCATCTTCTCGGCGATCTCCTCCGGCGTCGGTTCGCGGCCGAACTCCTGCACCAGGCTCCGGGACGTCCGGACCAGCTTGTTGATGGTCTCGATCATGTGCACCGGGATGCGGATCGTCCGGGCCTGGTCGGCGATGGCCCGGGTGATCGCCTGCCGGATCCACCAGGTGGCGTAGGTGGAGAACTTGTAGCCACGGCGATACTCGAACTTGTCCACCGCCTTCATCAGGCCGATGTTCCCCTCCTGGATCAGGTCCAGGAACTGGAGGCCCCGGTTCGTGTACTTCTTGGCGATGGAGACGACCAGGCGCAGGTTCGCCTCCACCAGCTCGCTCTTGGCCTTGGCGGTCTCGCGCTCCCCCATGCTGATGAGGCTCGCGGTCCGCCGCAGCTCCTCGCCGGGCATCCCGAACAGCTCCTCGAGGTCCCCGACGGCGGCCTCGTTGGACTCCAGCTTCTCCTGGAGCTCACGCCGCGTGCGCTGGCTGCGGCTCGCCCGGTAGCGGCGCTCGAGGTTGCGCTCCACCTGCTGGAACCGGCGGAACGCCTCCGCGCCCTCCTTCACCTCCTGAGCGAGGACCGAGATGGTCCAGTCGTGCAGGTTGAGCTCCCGGGCGATCTGGGCGACCTTCACGGTCTGCCGGTTGATGTGGGTGCTGATCTCTCGGTAGCGCGGCGACCCTTCCTTCAGCCGCCGCAGGTGGGAGTGGGACTGGTCCAGGTCGTTGTAGAGCCGCTTGATCCGGTTGATCCGGTTCAGGGTCCTGAGCCGCAGCTTGGCCCGGTTCTTCTCGAGGTCGTCCTCGTTCACCTTGATGAGCTGCTCGAGGCTGCGCTCCTTGCGGCGGAGCTGTTCCCCCAGATCCAGGATGCGCTTGATGGCGAACCGGGTCCTCGACAGGCACTTGAGGACGTTCTTCTGCCCCCGCTCGATCCGGCGGGCGATCTCCACCTCGCCTTCACGGGTGAGCAGCGCCACGGTCCCCATCTCGCGGAGGTACATGCGGACCGGGTCGTTCGTCTTCTCGAGCTCCCGGGTGCCCTCGAACCGGTCGCGGCCGGACCGCTCCTTCTCCTTCCGGCGGTTGGCCTGCTCGGTCTTGAGCACCTCGATCCCGAGGTTGGAGAAGATCCGGTGCAGCTCGTCCATCTCCTCGGTGGAAGTGAGTCCTTCGGGCAGCAGCTCCTCGACCTCGTCGTGGACCAGATATCCACGCTCCTTCCCCACGGAAATCAGCTGCCGAACTTCCTCGTACCGTTCCTCGATCCCCAAGGTTCGACTCCTTATGCCGGAAGACTTCTCCGGTGGGCCGGATGCAAAGCCGCCGCCCCCCCGCGACGGTCCCGGGGGGGTTCGGTCCCCCGCGTGATATTCCTGTTACAGCGCATCGATCTTCCTGCTCAGCTCGATCTTGCGGGACAGCAACTCGTCCAGGGCCGACGGGTCCGCGGTGCGCTCCAGCTCCTTCTGGAGGTCGCGGCGCTCCACGGACAGCCGGGCCTTGCGGATCGCCCGCAGGCAGCTCCGGGCGTCGTCGACGGTCGACTCCTCGTCCTCCTGCTCCACCAGCGCCCGGGCGACCACGTTGCGACCCGCCTCGTCCGGGATGACCGCCATCAGGGCGGCCGCATCCTCGGCGCCGGGATCCGTCTGGGCGTGCTCGATCAGCACCCTCAGGATCGGCTCGATGGGCGACCCGGAGAGATCGTCCGGGTGCAGATGCTCCAGGACGGCGGCCCGGGTCTCCGCGTCCGCGAACAGGATCCCCAGCAGGCGGCGCTCCGCCGGGGTGACGGTCAGCGGCGCCCGCGGGTCCGCGCCGCGGTCCGGCCGCGCTGCCGCCGGCCGCAGGCTCCGGGAACCGGCCTTCAGGGTGTTCCGGAGCTCCGCCAGAACCAGGTCGCCGTCGACCCGGAAGGCCGAGGCGATGGTCTGCAGGTGCCCGGTCCGCTCGATGGGGCTCTTCAGGCGGGCGACGAACGGCAGCACCCGGTTCACCCCCTCCGCACGCTCGTGCGGATCCGACAGGTCGACCTCCTCGGCGAAGTGCTCCGCCAGGAACGCGATCGCCGGGGTCGATCCCCGCAGGGCCTCGCCGAACGCCTCCGGCCCGCGCTCCCGCACGAAGTCGTCCGGGTCCAGCCCCTCCGGCAGCCGCAGCACCGTCGCCCGGAGTCCCATCCCAAGGAAGATCTCCAGCGCGCGCAGGGTCGCCTTGTTCCCGGCCTCGTCCGGGTCGTAGCAGACGACGATCTTCTCGGTGTAGCGGCGCAGCAGCCGCGCCTGGGTCGCGGTGAGCGCCGTGCCCAGAGTGGCGACCACGTTCGGGTAGCCGGCGGCGGCGATGCCCACCAGATCGAGATACCCCTCGACGAGGATGGCGTAGTCCTTCTCGCGGATCGATTGCCGGGCCGCGGCGAGGCCGTAGAGCGTCTCCCCCTTCGTGTAGACCGGGGACTCGGGGGAGTTCAGGTACTTGGCCGGCTCCTCCGGGGACAGCGTCCGGCCGCCGAAGGCGACCACCTCCCCGCCAAGGCTACGGATGGGGAAGATCACCCGGTTGCGGAAGCGGTCGTAAACCCGCTGGCCGTCGCCGTTCTTGTCGATGAGCAGCCCCGCCTCGACGGCGGCGCCCCGAGGGACGCCGGCGCGCGACAGGTGGTCGCGGAGCGCGTCCCAGGAGTCCGGCGCGTAGCCGATCTCGAACGCCTCGACGGCGTCGGCATGCACGCCGCGCCCCTCGAGGTACTCCCGGGCGACCCGTCCGCCTTCCCCCGCCAGCCTCGAGCGGAAGAAGGCGAGTGCGCGGGCGTTGGCGTCGAGCAGCCTGCGGCGGCGATCCGCCCGCGGACCCTGCCGCTCGGGAGGCCGGATGCCGACGCGCTCCCCGAGGGCCCGCGCCGCCTCGGGGAAATCCATCCCCTCGCGCAGCATCAGGAACTTGAAGGCATCCCCGCCGGTGCTGCAGCCGAAGCAGTAGAAGAGGTTCCGGTCCGGGTCGACGGAAAAGGAAGGGGTCTTCTCGTCGTGGAAGGGGCAAAGGCCCTTGAACCGGCGGCCGGCCTTCCGCAGAGAGACGTACTCCGAGACGAGCGGCACCAAGTCGGTCGATGCCCTCACCTCGGCGAGGAACGCGCTGTAGTTCCGGTCCTCCACGCTCCGTCCCTTCTCCCCCCGGAGGGCGCGTGATAGATCGAACTACCCAGAGGGCGGTCTCCGACCCGTCCTGGCCCACGGGATCGAAAACGCAATCTCGGAGGTCCCGGAACCGCGGGTCCCGGGAGACCCCGGGTGGCAGGCAGGTGCGGTCGTTACCCCCTGGCGAACAAGCACTACAAACGACGACGAACGGTTCAGGCCATCCCCAGACGGCGCTCCTTCGAGAGGCGCTTCATCAGCTTCTTGCGGGCGGCGATCGCCTTCCGCTTCTTGCGCTCGCTCGGCTTCTCGAAGTGACGCCGACGCTTCACCTCACCGAGGATGCCCGACTTCTCGCACTTCCTCTTGAAGCGCCGGAGCGCGCTTTCCAAGGGCTCGTTGTCCCGAACCTTGATGAGTGGCATGCTGTTCCGCTTCCCCCTTCGAACCGGTGCGCTGGCAATCCCCTGAGGGCAAATTCCCAGTCTACCGGTCCCCGGAAGCCGCTGTCAAGAAACGGCCTCTCCGCCGGCGGTACCTGGCGATGCCTGGGATCTCCGTGGGCAGGGGCTGCCTCCCCACCCGCGACCCGGAGAGCTAAACTTTTTTTCTTCAGTGCTTTATCGAGTCGGGTCTCCACCTGTCGGAAACCGACTACCGGCGGGAATATAGGGCGACTTTACAGACCTGTCAAGGAAACGCCATGTCCTTTTCGGACAATCGCCACCTTCCCGCGGCACCCCGTCCCAGCTCCGAAAGGCGGTCCCGACGCCCGGTTCCATCCCCTCCGGACAGTGCCCCTAACAATGATGTGGGCTGACCCTTCGGGATGGAACGTCCCGTCCACCGCCCGCCTGTGGAAAACGTGTGGAGAATCGGCCCGGAGACACGGCGTCAGCACGGCGAAGAAACGACGAATCCCCTGATGGCAGAGGGTTTTCAAGCGCACCTGGGGGTATTTCGGGCTCCCCCCTCCCGGCGGTGGAAATCTCCGCGCCCCGGCGCCATTTCCCGGCCCTCCCCCCGGCATGCGACCCCTCGAACCCAACGCCAGGATGGAGCCCCAAGCCCCCCCGAGCCTCGCCCCCA
>JASFRI010000330.1:0-4825 GCA_050115015.1 Acidobacteriota bacterium | reverse complement strand
CGAGCGCCGCGAAGGCGAATGCGGCGGCCAGCAGCGCCCGGCGGGCTCCCCGGCGGTCAGCGGGGAACATCGTAGACCTCCGACGGGGCCAGCTTCTCGAGGAACGCCCGGGTGGCCGCCAGGTCGAACTTCGGATCGCGCGCCTCGATGCACAGGAAGAAGCGATCCCGGCTCGCGAGGGCAAAGCGCTCGACGTTGAACACCGGGTGATAGGGCATCGGGAGGCCGTTGAGGGCGAGCATCCCGAGGACGGCCGCCAGGGCCGCGAACAGGACCGTGGTCTCGAAGGTGATCGGAATGAACGCGGGCCAGCTGTTCAACGGACGGCCGCCGACGTTGATCGGGTAGGCGAACACCGCGGTCCAGTACTGGAGCAGGAACCCGGCCGCGCCGCCGATGAGGCCGCCGAACAGCACGATCTTCGGGAGCCGCCCGCGGGTGTGGTAGCCGAGGGCCTCGGCGAGCTCCTCGAGCGGGTACGGCGTGTAGGCGTCCATCGTCCGGTACCCCTCGTCGTACGCCGTCTGCGCGGCGTTCACGACGGTGGTCGGATCGTGAAACTCCGCCATCAGGCCGTAGAGGGCCGGTTTACTCGCCATGTTCCTTGACCTCCGCGCCGGGGAGGATGGTCCGCATCTCGAAGATCGAGATCATCGGCAGGAACCTCACGAACAGGAACAGCAGCGTCAGGAACAGCCCGAGGGTCCCGATGAACGTCGCCCAGTCCCAGAAAGTCGGGTAGTACATGCCCCAGGACGACGGCAGGAAGTCCCGGTGCAGGCTCGTGACCACGATGATGAACCGCTCGAGCCACATGCCGACGCTGACGATCAGCGCCACGACGAAGAGGACCGGGACCGAGCCGCGGGCCTTCCGCGACCACAGGATCTGGGGTGCCAGCCCGTTGCAGAAGATCAGGGCCCAGTAGACCGGGGCGTAGGGGCCGGTCAGCCGGTTGAGGATCATGTACTCCTCGAACGGGTTGCCGCTGTACCAGGAGAAGAACAACTCGGTCATGTAGCCGTAGAACACCACGAGCCCCGTCGCCAGCATCACCTTGGCCATGTTCCGCAGGTGCCGCATCGTGATGAAGTCCTGGAGCCCGTAGATCGCCCGCAGCGGGATCGCCAGCAGCAGCACCATCGCGAAGCCGGCGTAGATGGCGCCGGCCACGAAGTACGGTGGGAAGATCGTGGCGTGCCATCCCGGCACGATCCCGATGGTGAAGTCGAAGCTCACCACCGTGTGCACCGAGAGGACCAGGGGCGTGGACAGCCCGGCCAGCAGCAGGTAGGCGGTCTCGTAGCGATGCCAGTGGGCCACGGAACCGCGCCAGCCCATGGCGAGCGCCCCGTAAATCTTCTGGAGCACGCGGCTCTGCGCCCGGTCCCGCAGCGTGGCGAGGTCGGGGATGAGCCCGACGAACCAGAACATGGCCGAGACGATCGCGTAGGTCGACACGGCGAACACGTCCCAGACCAGGGGGGACCGGAACTGGGGCCAGAGGGCCATGGTGTTCGGGTACGGCATCAGCCAGTAGAACAGCCATGGCCGGCCCATGTGGATCAGCGGGAACAGCCCGGCGCAGGCCACCGCGAACAGTGTCATCGCCTCCGCGAAGCGGTTGATCGACGTCCGCCAGTCCTGCCGGAGGAGCAGCAGGATGGCCGAGATCAGCGTGCCCGCGTGGCCGATCCCGATCCACCACACGAAATTGATGATCGCGAAGCCCCATCCGACGGGGATGTTGATCCCCCAGATGCCGACGCCCTTCGCGAACAGGTAGCCCACCGCGTAGAGCAGCAGCATCAGGAGGCCGAAGGACGCCGCGAAGCCCAGGTACCACCCCGTGGGCGTGCGCCGGGCCAGGGTGATCGACGAGATCTTGTCCGTCACCGAGCCGAAGGTATGTCCCGGCTCGACGACGGGGATCCCGCGGGTGCGCGACGTGGGGAGCTTGTCGGGGTTCACCGGCCGCTCCACCGTCTAGCCCTCCGCCTCGTCATGGCCGCCGGTCCCCTGCTCACCCTCTGCCGCCGGTTCCAGCTCCGGGTTCGGGTTGCGGACCGCCGCCAGGTAGGTGGTGCGCGGCCGGGTGTTGACCTCGCCGAGGAGCGCGTAGTTCCGCGGCTCTCCCTTCCGGGCGCTGACCCGGCTGGCGGGATCGTTGATGTCCCCGAAGGTGATCGCCTTCGCGGGGCAGGCCGCCTCGCACGCGGTGACGATCTCGCCGTCCCGGATCGACCGATCCTCCTTGTGGGCCACGATCCGGGCCTGGTTGATCCGCTGCACGCAATAAGTGCATTTCTCCATCACGCCCCGGGAGCGCACCGTCACGTCGGGGTTCTTGACCATCTCCAGCGTCGGCGGCGTGTCGAGGTTGAAGTTGAAGAAGTTGAAGCGTCGCACCTTGTAGGGACAGTTGTTCGAGCAGTAGCGCGTCCCCACGCAGCGGTTATAGACCATGTCGTTCAGCCCCTCCGAGCTGTGAACGGTGGCCCCCACGGGGCAGACCAGCTCGCACGGGGCGTCCTCGCAGTGCATGCAGGGGACGGGCTGGTGGTGGAAACGCGGATCGTCCATCTCGCCGGAGTAGTAGCGGTCCACCCGCAGCCAGTGCATCTCCCGGCCGACCCCGACCTGCTCCTTGCCCACCACCGGGATGTTGTTCTCCGACTGGCAGGCGACGACGCAGGCGCCGCACCCGATGCACGAGTTCAGGTCGATGGTCATGCCCCATGCGTGCCCCTCGTAGGGATGCTCGGGGTAGAGGGTCATTTCGGGGCCGGGGTCGTGCACCATGTGCTGCGCGAAGTCGGGGTGCTCCCGGAAGTGCTCCAGCGTGGCCGAGCGAACCAGGTGGCGGCCCTCCATGCTGTGGTGCGTCTGGGTGCAGGCCAGCGGATAGCGGTCTCCCACGGGGACGACGGTGAGCCCGCCCCGGAACGCCGGCGCGTCCGAGGTCCGCAGGACGTAGGCGTCGAAGCCCGCCCCCTCGGCGACGCGTCCGCAGCGGGATCGCCCGTAGCCGAGGTGCACGGTGACCGACCCCTCGGCCTGGCCGGGCTGCACCCATACCGGGGCCTTCACGGAGCGCTCGCCGAGCCGTAGCTCGACCACGTCCTCGCTGGACAGGCCCAGGCGCGTCGCGGTGGCCGGCGCCAGCATCGCGGCGTTGTCCCAGGTGAGCCGCGTGATCGGCTTCGGGAGCTCCTGCAGCCACCCGTTGTTCGCGAAGGCGCCGTCGTGCACGGTGGGATCCGGCCGGAAGACGATCTCCATGTCCTCCCGGCGGGCTCCCGAGGCGCCCGGATCCCAGGCGCGGCGCATCCCGACCTCCCGCGGCGGATGGGCCGTTCCGGGAACGAGGCCGTCGTGCAGGGCGCGGTTCCAGCTGCGGTCAAAGTCCGGCCCCATCCGGCTCTCCCAGTGCTGCCGCACGCTGTCCCGGGGCCGCTCCGTGGGGCGGCCCAGCATCGCCGCCAGCATCTCGTGATCCGTCTTGGCCTCCCAGAGCGGCTCCAGCAGCGGCTGGATCAGGCTGACCGTGCCGTCGTAGGCGCGCACGTCGCTCCAGGATTCCAGGTAGTGCGCCCGGGGGACGTTCCAGTGGCACAGCTCCGAGGTCTCGTCCTCATGGTCGCCCAGACGGATCCGGAGGCCGACCTTGTCCAGCGCGGCGCCGAACCCCAGATCCGCGGGAGCGTCGTAGACCGGATTCCCGCCCAGGACGACGAGGAGCCGGACGCGGCCGTCGTTCATGTCCCGGACGAGCTCCGCCAGCGAGGCGCTCTGGTCCACCGGCTCCGCCTCCACGGGGTCGATGTGGACCACGGTGCGGCCGACGTTTCCCAGCGCCTCGTTCATCGCGTGAGCGAGGGCGTGGACCCGCGCCGGTTGACCGTCACCGGGGATGACGGCCGACCGGCCTCGATGGGCCTGGAGGTCCCGGGCCACCGCCCGGACCCAGGCACCGTGGTCCGCCGGTTCCCCGCTCCCGTTCAACTCCGCCCCGACGGCGACGGCGATGGCCTCGGCGAGGGCCTCCACGTCGGCGCTCCGGAGCGCCAGGCGATGGTCCGCCTTCGCGCCTGTGACCGTCGGGGAGCTCTCCGCCACGTACAGCCGGTTCATGGCGCCCTGATCCACCCGCCGCCGCCGGCTGAACTCCCGCGCGTAGCGCAGGTGCGCCGGCCCGGAGGCCAGGAAGTCCCCCTCCAGCGAGAGGATCACGTCCGCGTCCTCGAGGCGGTAGTAGGTTTCCACCGGCTCGCCGAAGGCCAGGCGGGCGCCGGCGCGCCGGGTATCCCGCCCCGCGGGCTCGTACTGGTGCCAGCGCATCTCCGGGAGCGCCGCCCGCAGCTCCTGGATCTGCGCCGCGAGGGTCGGCGAGGTGACCGTCCCCGTCAGGATCCGCAGCCCCTCGCCCCGGTCCGCGGCGAGCGCTTCCATGGAGAGCCGCAGCGACTCCAGCAGGTCCGACCATGGGCGGATCTCCCCGAGATGCTGGATCGTCTGGGCCCGGTCCGGGTCGTAGAGGCCGAGCAGGGATGCCTGCTGGAAGGGGCCCGTGGCGCCGAGGCTGGCGGGATGGTCGGGGTTCCCCTCGATCTTCGTCGGCCGGCCCAAATGCGCCTCGACGAGGACGCCGGTGCCGAATCCCCCCAGCGGCATCGCCGTGGCGTAGAACAGCGGCCGGCCCGGCACGATCTCCTCGGGCTGCACCACGTAGGGGACGATCTCCTCCCGGGGCTGCCGGGTGCACGCGCCCAGACCCGCCATGGCGAGGGACGCGCCCATCAGCTTCAGGAAGGTGCGGCGTCCC
>JASFRI010000329.1:0-4906 GCA_050115015.1 Acidobacteriota bacterium | reverse complement strand
CCGTCGCCGGCCGGGCCAGCGCGTTCGGCGCGGCCCTGCGGCTCCTGGTCCCCGGTCTGGTGATCGGCGCGGTGCTCCTGGCGCGAGGGCAGCGAGCGACGGAGGCGGGGCGGCGTCTGGCGCGCGGTGCGCTCTGGACGCTGGCGGCCTATCTTCCCCTCTGGCTCCTGTGGGACGCCGGCAACCCGGAGTTCCTGGTGCTGGCAGCGCCCCCGACCCTCGCCGTCGTCGGGGTGGCCGTCGGTCGCTACGGGAGGGCCACCCGGGTGCGGCGCCGCGCGCTGGCGTTGCTTCTCCTGACGGTCGCGGCCGGCCTGGTCGGCAGCTACCACTTCGCGGCCGTGATCTACCCCCAGTCCGACCCGTGGAACAACGAGCCGTGGGTCTGGACCCGGCTCGTCACCGACCGTACGGGGCCCGACGACCTGATCCTGATCTCCGGGGTGGGGGAGTACCGGATCGGCAAGTTCTACCTGCGCTACTTCGGTCCCCGCCGGCGAATCATCCTCCAGTGGCTCCTCCTGGAGCTCGGGGACCCGAAGGCGGTGGTCGCCGAGGTGCACCGGATCCTCGCCGAGGAGGCGGCTCGGGGACGGGCCGTGTACATGACCTCGGAGATCTTCTTCCCGTCCACGGTGGCGGCGCTGCGCGATCTGCACGGCTTCGACCGGGACGCGATGCGGGCGCTGTTCGACGGCTGGCGCCGGGAGCCGGTGGCGCGGCTCGGGGACTTCACCCTCTACGCCCTCGTGCCGGATCCGCCGGACGGGTCGCCGCCGGGGCCGGAGCCGCCCGCGCCAGCCCCGCCGCCGCCTCCAGGACGCTAGAGGTCCGGCCGAGAAGTCTGATGCCGTCCGTTGCGGACGCCATGGGCTCGGATTCGAGGCGCCGCGACGAAGGCGATGTCGTGGCATCGGGGAGGAGCGGGAACGAAGAAGACGGGCCCATGCCGCCGCAACCCGAAGGGCCGCTGGGGGTTGCGGGCGATTCCCGCGTTGCGCCTCGTCGCCGATGCGCAGAGGCATCGACTCCTTGGCGCGCCTTGGATTCGCCGCGCAAGACCCAGCGGCGGACGGCATCAGACTTCTCGGCCGGACCTCTGGAGCCGGCCGCCAGCACCGGGTCGTTATGGCCCGCGCCGGGGACGACGGTCAGCCGCCCGCGGCCATCGAGGACCTCGGCCAGGCGCCGGCTCTGCTCCGGCGGCACGATCCGGTCCCGTGCGCCGGCGATCACCTCCACCGGGCAGGTCAGCTGCGGTGCGCGCTCCACGGACGGATAGCGCTCCCGCAGCATCCAGCGCACCGGCAAGAAGGGGTAGTGGTACGCGGCGACGTCCACCAGCGAGGTGAAGGGGGAGCGCAGGACGAGCCCGAGGGGCGGCCGCTCCACCGCCAGCGCCAGGCAGACAGCCGCTCCCAGGGACTCCCCCAGGTAGAGCACCCGGTCCGGGTCGACGTCGTCGCGGGAGTCCAGGTAGTCCCGGGCCGCCCGCGCGTCCCGGTACAGGCCGTTCTCCGTGGGCCGGCCCGGGTTGCCGCCGTAGCCGCGGTAGTCGAACAGGAGCACGGACATGCCGCGGGAGGCGAGGCCCGCGGCCAGGTCGGCTCGCATGCCCCGGTGGCCGCCGTTGCCGTTGCACACGAGGACCGCCGCCACGGCCTTGCCGCCCGCCGCCGGTAGGAACCAGCCCTTCAGGAGGAGGCCGTCCCCGGTGGCGAAGCGCACCTCCTCGGCTCGCGGCAGCCCCGCCGAGGCCGGGGTTCCCGGACTCCCGAGCGGGAAGTAGATTAGCCGCCGCTGCAGGCCCCAGAACAGCAGCACCACCAGGACGGGCAGCGCGACGAGGAGGATCACCAGCGTCCGCGTCATGGCGGGATTATCCCGCAGGTGGCGGGTTGCGGCTAGCGGTTCTGCCGGCTGCGGAGCTGTCGCTCGGCCTCGGCACGGAGGGGCGTGCGCAGCTTGACGTTGGAGGCGAGCCGCCGGAGCTCGGGAAGGCCGAGGGACGCAACCAGCCGGATGGCGTCCTGGAGCGGCGTGCTGATGTTCGTCAGCAGCCCGGAGCGCACGGCGGCGCGCTTGGACCACTGCCCGCTGCGGGCCAGGCTGCCGAGGATGTCCCCGGGGGTGTTCGGGTCCCGTGCCAGGGCCGCCACGTCCCGCTCCACCACCCGCGGGTTCAGCAGCAGCTCCTGCATGACGCGCGGGTTGCGGATCCGCAGGAAGGCCGGGACGATGCCGCGTCCCGCCGTGCGCGCCAGCCGGGCCTGCTCCATGGGCGGGAGCTGGTTGAGCCGGTCCCCCACGGTCTGCTCGGCGGCGTTGCGCAGGGCCGGAGACCTGTGCCGGTCCTCCATCACCCCCAGCAGGTCCCGCCAGGGGACGAACTTCACCAGGGTGACCGCCAAGGGTGGCGGCGTGGAGGGGTGCAGCACGAGGGCCCGCTTCACGGCGTCGGAGCGACGGAAACGGTCATCCCCGGCCACCCGCTCCAGGACGGCGACGGTGGCCGCGGGGTTGCCGCACAGCACCTCCGCGAGGTGGTCGTCCAGGTCCGGGTTCTCCAGCGCGCCGCGCAGGTAGTCCTCCCCGGCGGCGGGAAGCCGCTGCTCCAGGATCTGTGCGGAATCCGTCCGTCCCGCCTCGAACCCGTCCGGCGCCGGCTGCTCGTGCACGCGTGCCTCCACCCCCGTCGCGAAACCTAGGGGACGGCGCCGGACGGCGCAAGTCGACGGCGGCCTTGAGCCGGTTTCGGATGGGTGGTAATCTCGCCCCGTGAACGGGTTCGACATGTTCGTCCTGGTCCTCGGGCTGGTCCTGGTGCTCCTCGGCCTGTTCCGCGGGCTCGTGCGCATGGCGGTGGGGCTTGGGGGCCTCGTCCTGGGCATCTTCCTCGCCATCCGGTTCGAGGAGCGCGCCACGCCCCTCGTCCGGAGGGTCGTGGACAGCGAGCTGTGGGGCTCGATGATCGCGTTCGTCGGGATCGTTGTCGGTGTCGTCCTCGCGGCCGCGGTGGTCTCCTTCGTCCTCCGCAAGCTGCTGAAGGCCGCGAACCTGGCCTGGGTCGACCGCGGGTTGGGGGCCGCCGTGGGGCTGGTCGGCGCCCTGTTCCTCTCCGCCGCCCTGTCGATCATCCTGACCGCCGGGCTGCCCCGGGACTCCCGGCTGCTCGCGGACTCGAAGCTGGCGCCGATCACGCTGCGTCTCAGCGTGGCCCTCGTCCGCCTGGCGCCGCCGTCGCTGCGGCAGCGCTTCGACGCCGGGATGCAGCGGCTCCGGGTCATCCGCTAGCGGTCCGGCCGGACCGCCGGGCCCCCCGCCGTCATTGGCGGTCCTCCCGCCGCTTCCGCTAGAATAGGGGCTCCATCGCTGGCATTCCGCCGCCGTCCATCCGCAGGAGACCCCGATGTCCCAGCCCTTCGACGAACAGCGTCTTGACCGCTACGTGGAGGCCGTGAGGCCGGAGTTCGAGAGCGCACTGCAGGAGCTGGTGGAGATCCCCACCGTCAGCATGGACCCCGCCCGGAAGGCCGACATGCAGGCGGGCGCCGAGGCGGCCGCGGCGCGTATCCGGGCGCTCGGGGGGGAGGCACGGATCCTCGAGACCGCGCTGCACCCTCTGGTCTGGGGCCGGGTGGTCCAGGACGCTTCCTATCCCACCCTCACGCTCTACAACCACCTGGACGTGCAGCCGGCGGACCGCGAGAAGGAGGGCTGGCGCCACGAGCCGTTCCGGTTCGTGCAGGACGGCGAGCGGTACCTGGGACGGGGCTCCACCGACGACAAGGGGCCGGCGCTCACGGCCTACTACGCGATCCGGTATGCCGTGGAGAACCGCATCCCCCTGAACTTCCAGTTTCTCTGGGAGATGGAGGAGGAGATCGGCTCGCCGAGCTTCGCCGCGACCCTCAAGGAGCACCGGGACGCGATGCGCACGGACTCCGTCCTCGTGTCCGACACCATCTGGATCTCCCGCACCCGTCCGGCCTCACCGTACGGCCTCCGCGGGGTGCAGGCGGCCCTCCTCCGGCTCGAGACCGGCGTCAAGGACGTGCACTCCGGCCTGACCGGCGGCGCCGCACGCAACCCCCTCGCCGAGCTGATGGCCGTCGTGTCCCGCTGTCACGACGCGAAGTCCGGCCGCGTGAAGATCCCGGGCTTCTACGAGGACGTGGCCCGGGCCTCCCGCGCGGAGGTCGACTCCTTCGAGCGCTCGGGGTTCCGGGCGTCCGTGTTCAAGAAGGCCCACGAGCTGCGCTCCCTGCGGTCCACGGACCGCCGCGACCTGGTGCAGCGGATCTGGTCCAAGCCGACCTTCGAGGTCCACGGGGTGAAGGGAGGATACAGCGGCGACGGCGTCAAGACCGTCGTGCCGCAGAAGGCCGAGGTCAAGGTCAGCATGCGGCTCGTCCCGGAGCAGCGTCCCGCCAAGGTGTTCCGGCAGCTGAAGCAGTTCGTCCGGGAGCTGAACCCCGACGTGAAGGTGATCTCCGACTCCGTCCTGGAGCCCTACCTGGGTGATTTCACCGGGCCGTACAACGACGCCGCGCGCCGCGCGGTCAAGTTCGGGTTCGGAAGGGAGCCCGCCCTGATCCGGGAAGGGGGGTCCATCGGTGCGGTCGTCAGCATGGAGAAGATCCTCAAGGCACCGATCACGTTCCTCGGCCTCAGTCTTCCGGAGCACGGCTACCACGCCCCCAACGAGTTCTACGACTGGGGACAGGCGTACGGCGGGATGAAGATGTTCGTGCGCTACTTCTCCGAGGTCGCCGGGATCCGCTGATGAGGGGCGCCCCGATCGCCGTTGCCTGCCTCGCCCTCGCCGTGTCCGCCGTCCCCGGTGCGGAGAAGGACGCGAAGGCGGTGGTGATCGCGGAGCGGATGATGGACGCCATGGGGGGGC
>JASFRI010000328.1:0-4915 GCA_050115015.1 Acidobacteriota bacterium | reverse complement strand
AGGTGCTCCTCAAGCTCGCCCGCCAGCCCCCCCGAACATGACCGATTCTCGGGGACGGAGGCCTCCGTCCCCGAGAATCGGTCATGTTTCGCCTGTGTCCAGTCGTACACGAAGGCGCCGCCGGGCGGGTGGGCCGGTTCCGGCTGGCGCTCGAATCCCCCGGTACACGGGCCATACGCTCCTGCGCCGCGAGATAACGGCACCCCGCCCCGGACGAACCGCACCATGTCACCCGGCAAGAACCGAACGGATTCTGCGGGGACGGAGGCCTCCGTCCCCGAGATGCGGGGTGCAAGGGGGCGAGGGACGGGCCGTGGGTTGGCGGGCGGGGGCGGGGGGGCCGGGGCGGATCGGCGCGGGCGGTAGCGGTATCTTCTGGGGGAGAGGGCGGCCGTGGGGCTCGGTCGGGAGGAGGCGTCATGAGACGGTCAGCGATGAGGGGAGGCGTGTTGCTGCTGCTCGCGGCGGTGCTGTCGGGTGCCGCGGCGGCGGACGAGGTCCGGCTCGAGGCCTGCCAGCCGATGACCCTGGCCTCCGGCGAGATCAGCGGCTGGGGCAACGACATCCCGTTCTTCCTCGGCGAGGATCGGCTGTTCCGCGATGCGGCCAGCTGGGCGGCCTTCTGGGTCGCGCACGACGGCATCTACTACCCGCCCGCGCCGGTGCCGCCGGTCGACTTCGACCGCGAGGTGGTGATCGCCGTGGTCCAGGGCCACCAGCCCAGCGGCGGGGCGGCCAGCATCACCGTCGACGGCCTGACCCACTCCGTGGTCCGGAGCCCGGCGACGGCGACCCCCGGCGTCTCGGCCATTGTCCGCGTCGTGGATGACGAGCGCCAGGGCGACCTCACCGTCATCACGAACCCCTACCACTTCTCCGTGGTGCCGCGGCGGTGCGTGCCGGGTCGGGCCGGCGTGTCGTTCCGACACGAGGCGCCGCCCCCGGGCTCCGGGGTCATCCGGGGACGCGTGTGGCTCCCGGCCGCCGACGGGGACTGGCATCCCGCGCCGGGGGTCCAGGTGCAGCTCCACGGACCGGATCCGACGCCGCCGCAGGCATCGGTCACCGGCCGCGACGGCAGCTACTTCTTCCTGCGGGTCCCGCCGGGAGGGTACCTGCTCACCGTGGCGATGCCGGGCCTGCCGGGGGAAACCGTGGAGCTGACGGTCACACAGGACGCCATCCTCCACCACGATTTCCGCGTCGGCGCGCTCCCCTAGTGTTCCGAGTCGGAGGCGCGGTGCTCGTTCCGGGGAGGTATCCGCGGTGCTGGCAAGACGCTTCGACGACGAAGACCGGGAGCATTCGGAGCCGGAGCAACGCGACCAGCACCGCGGACACCCGGCGAACAAGATGATGTACGTCTGACTCGGGACGCGAGCCCAGCCGTCGCACCCCGCTCCCCCGCGGTCGAAACGCGGGATGCGGACCTCGCGCCACGCGGCGCCGTGTCGACAGCCGGAAGCGGCGCTGTCGGCCCCATGTCGCCGGGCGCCGCCGGGATCGCGCCGCCGGCCCCCGAACATGACCGATTCTCGGGGACGGAGGCCTCCGTCCCCGAGAACCGGCCGATCCCGGCGGGATGCCATGGTCGCCGCTCAGGATGCCCGCTCCACGATCACGGGGACGGGGCGGCAGACGGTGTTGCAGGTCGGCGAGTGCGCCTTCGCGAACTCCAGGAGGTCGTCGAGCTCCTCGTCGCTGCAGTCCGCCTTGGCGTGCACCTTGATCCGGATCTCCTCGTAGCCCGGGCTGACGGAGTCGTCCAGGCCGAGGAATCCCTGCAGGTCGATGTCGCCCTCCAGCTCCGTCGACAGCTCCTCCAGGTGGATGCCGCGCGCGGCGGCGTGCAGGACGATGGTCGTCGTCACGCAGCCCGCGAGGGCGTGGAGGAGGTACTCCACGGGGTTCGCCCCCTCGTTCGCCCCGAGCAGCACCGGCGGCTCGCCCGCCATGAACACGAAGTCCTCGGCCCGGGAGTCGTCCTCGCGGCCGGCACCGTAGAAGTCGCGGATCCGCGACTGGTTCGCCCCACCGGTGATCCACCGGTTCCGCGCCCGGAACTGGAACCGCGCCAGCTCCGGCCCCTCCTGCAGGGCCTTCACGGTGTCGTTCATCTGCTGCGCGTCCAGCCCGTTGATGGTTGCTTCCTGCGTCTTCATGATCCTCTCCTCGGGTCTTCTTGCGGCCCGCCTCGTGCGCGCCGTCCTCGAACGGCTGGATACTTCACCGATCGTGCCAGGCCGTGCCGCGGAGTGGATATGGCTTGTTTTCAGCTACTTCCATCGCCCGATGGGACGCGCCGGCGGTCGCGACGGATCGCGACTTCGCGAGATCTCGCGACGCCGGGAGCGAGAGCTCGTGACGATCAGCCGCCGCGGGGCCGCCGGATGCCCAGCGCCTTCATCCTGGAGGAGAGGGTGGACGGGGGGAGGCCGAGGAGGTGCGCCGCTCCCCCGGCACCGGCGACCTTCCACGCGGCGGCCTCGAGGGCGCGCACGATGTTCTCGCGCTCCAGCGCCTGCAGTTCCTCGGCACGGAGGATGCGTGCCGGCGGCGCGGCCTCCGGTTCCGGGGCCGGGAGGAGCGGTGCGCCGGCCGTGCCCGCCGGCATCGCCGCCGACAGGGCGATCCGGTCCCCGGACGCCAGGATGAGCGCCCGCTCGATGACGTTCTGCAGCTCCCGGACGTTCCCGGGCCAGGCGTAGGCCCGCAGCATCCGCTCCTCCTCGGGGAGGAAGCGGGCGATCCGCCTCCCCATCCGGCGCGCGAAGCGCTCGACGAAGCCTCGCGCGAGGAGCACCACGTCCTCGCCCCGCTCCCGGAGCGGCGGCACCCGGATGGGGAACACGTTCAGGCGGTAGAAGAGGTCCTCGCGGAACTCGCCACCGGCGACCATGCGATCGAGGTCGCGGTTCGTGGCGGCGATCACGCGGACGTCCACCCTGCGGGTGCGCGTGCTACCGATCGGCTCGAACTCCCCCTCCTGGAGAACGCGCAGGAGCTTCGCCTGCAGGTCCAGCGGCAGCTCGCCGATCTCGTCCAGGAAGATCGATCCACCGTCGGCCAGCTCGAAGCGCCCCTCGCGACGGGCGGTGGCGCCGGTGAAGGCTCCCCTCTCGTGCCCGAACAGCTCGCTCTCGATCAGCGTGCCGGGGATGGCGGCACAGTTGACGCGCACCAGCGGCCGGGCCGAGCGTGGGCTGCCGTGATGGATCGACCGCGCGATCAGCTCCTTCCCCGTCCCCGTCTCCCCCAGCACCAGCACCGTGGCCTCGGTCGGCGCGACCTTCCCGATGGCGCCCAGCAGCGCCTTCATGCACCGGTTCTCCCCGAGGATGCGCTCCGAGCCGGGAGCGTCCCGCACGGCCTCCCGCAGGTACTCGGCCTCCTCGGTCAACAGCTCGATCCGTCGCTCGGCCTCGATCCGATCGTGGACGTTCCGGAGGATGAGCGTGTAGTACCGGGCGCCCCGGCTCTCGAAGGAGGACAGCGTCGCCTCGGCGGGAAACGGCAGACCTTCGACCCGGCGGCACTCGAGGATGCGCGGGAGCCAGGCCCGCCGCTTCTCCTCGGGCAGGCCGTCGAGACGCTGCATCTCCCCCGTGAGATCCGACAGCGACGACACCTCCAGCAGGTCGCGCAGGTCGCGGCCGGCGAGCTCCGCCGCGCCGGCGCCGAAGGAACGGCTCGCGGCGGGATTGGCGCGGACGATGGCCAGGCGACGGTCCAGGATCAGCACGGCGTCCATGGCGGTGTCCAGCAGGAGCGACAGCTCCTCCTCCCGCGCCCGGACCCCCTCCTCCGCCCGGAGGCGGAGGAACTCGGCGGCGGCGCGCTCGGCAAAGATCCCGAGCACGGTTTCGAGGTGCGGCTCCGCCGGCATCGGCTTCGTGTCGATGGCGGCAAGATGCCCGAGGAGGGCGCCTTCGGGATCGAGCAGCGGGGTTCCCAGGTAGCTCACCGCCCCGAGCGCCGGAAGGTCAGGATCTTCGGGGAACAGCTCGATGACATTGCTCGCGACGTGCGCCGGACAGCGCGTTTCGACCACCGGCTCGCAGGGCGTCCCCTGGATGTCGTACTCGTATTCCTCGATGTAGGCCCCCTGCATCCAGAACGCGAGGGAGCGCAGGCGCCTCCGCTCGGGGAGGTACTCGGTGACCCAGGAGCCGGCGGTGCCGAGGGCCTCGCAGACGTTCCGGACCAGGGCGCGGAAGAACTCCTGCCCGGTCTCCCGGGCGGTCCCCCTCAGGATGAGGCCCAGGACCGCGTCCTCCCGGATCCGTCGCCCCCCGTCCCCGCCGGGGGAGCTGGGAGATCCAGAAGAGGGAGGGCGATCGACGTGGTCCATCCGCGGAGCAGAACACGACCGGACGCGCGCGTCAAGCCGGGTCCCGGCACGAGAATTCGCGACTCGCGAAAATTCGCGACGGATGGCGGTCCCCCCTTCCCCGTGTAACTCCCTTCTGGTCCAGGACTTCCTGTCCTCCACGGCGGTGGCACGAGGCGTGCCCCCAGGGACTCCCAGCTGGCGGGGAGGACATCCACCGCCGGGGAGGACGGAGCGATGCAGGTGGGCAGACCAGCCGGGAAGCGCCGTAGGGGAGCCGGGCGGTGGATCGCCGCCGTCCTGACGGCGAGCGTCGGCCTGGCGGGTCTCCTCGTCCTCGCCGCCTCCGCGGAGGGGGGGGAAGGGGGGCCGGCGGGGACGCTCTCCCTCGTCTGCTGGGCCCTGGTGATCGCCGGGATCGGCGGCACCGCCCTCGCCAGCTGCGGCCGGTGCGCGGGCTGGCTCCTGCTGCTCGGGCTGCAGCCCATCTGGATCGCCTACGCCATCTGCACGGACCAGCCGGGCCTGGTGCTCGGCTCGCTTGCCTACGGCGTCGCGCAGCTCAACGGGCTCCTGGTGAGCTGG
>JASFRI010000327.1:0-4921 GCA_050115015.1 Acidobacteriota bacterium | reverse complement strand
CGGGTCGACCAGCGTCGTCTCGTGGCCCCGTTCCTCGCAGGTCCGGTGCAGGAAGCGGGCGACCCGGATGCCCTTGCGCTCGCTGCGGACGGAGCCGTAGATGATCACGATTCGCATCGCATCCCTCCCGAAGAAGTCCGGGCCCAGGATACCGGATCGGCCGCGGCCCGGGGCGTGCGACCGACGGCAGGATTCTCTAGACTGGAGACATGCTGCCGTGCTCCCTCGCGCTTCTCCTCGCCGCGGCGCCCGCCGCCGCCGTGCCGGAGGTCTATTACGCCGCGAAGGCCGAGTTCGTCACCGAGGCGTACACGGCCCGCGGCTACGAGGTCCACGCCCGGGCCCGCTACCCCTTCCCGCTACAGGAGGTCCTCGACGCCACCCATGACCACGTGCACCTGGCCGAGCGAGACCCGGACATCGAGAGCGAGAAGGCGCGGATCACCGCTTGCTCCCGGGAGCTGTGCCGGATCAACGTCGCCGTGCTCGTCGGCCGGTTCGTCCTGGTCGGGGACGTCGCCTACGAGCTGGAGACCGACGTCACCCGGACGGAGGACGAGGTGACGATCACCTGGGACAAGGCCGCCGGCACGCGGTTCGTCAAGCACCTTCACGGCGAGCTCCGCCTGTCCGCCGCCGCCGGGGGGACGGAGACCGAGGTGGACTACCGGATCCAGGTGGCCGCTCCGAGGCTGTCCACCGAGAAGGTCGCCGCGAAGGCCGTCGCCTACCTGGAGCGGCTGGGCACCGTGGCGCGGGAGCGGCACGATGGCCACGAGAGCCTGTGGTCGCGCATGGAGGCGGCGCAGGGCGATGAGGGCGACGAGTAGTGTCCCGGCTCAGACCAGCAGCTCGCCGCGGAGCACCGTGACCGCCTCCCCGCCGAGCACGACGCGGTCCCCGAGGACCTCCGCCCGCACGCGTCCCGGCCGGTGCGAGAGCTGCATCCCCACGAGCCCGGCTCTCCCTAGCCGCCGGCTCCAGAACGGCGCCAGCGCACAGTGCGCCGCGCCGGTGACGGGGTCCTCGTCGATCCCGTAGTGTGGCGCGAAGTAGCGGCAGACGTAGTCGGTGCCGCCGGCTTCGTCGTCCGGCCGGGCGGTCACGATGAACCCTCCCCTCTCCTGCCGCATGGCCTCGAGCGGCGGTGCCAGGCGGCGTACGGCCTCCTCCCCCTCGAGCTCCAAGAGATAATCGAAGTCGTCGAGCCCGCGATCGGGGGTTCGCGCCACGTGGCGGACCGCGGGCAGCGCGCGGCGGATCGATTCCGGCAGTGCGACCGGCTCCAGGGTCTGCGCCGGGAGGTCGATCGCGACCAACCTACCCTCGCGCCGGGCTCCCAGCGGGCCGCTGCGGGTCCGGAACGTGAGGTCCCCCGGGGCCGCGCCCGACTCGAGCAGGACATGGGCTGTCGCCAGGGTCGCATGGCCGCAGAGCGGGACCTCCGTGGTCGGCGTGAACCACCGCAGCCGGAACCCCTCCCCCTCCGGCCAGGCGAAGGCGGTCTCCGACAGGTTCATCTCGACGGCGACCCGCTGCATCCAGTCCGCATCGGGCTCCCCCGGCGGCAGGCACACCGCCGCGGGGTTGCCGCCGAAGGGCCGCGCCGTGAACGCGTCCACCTGGAACAGCGCGACCCCCATGTTCCCCCCCTCAGACCACGCAGTGCCCGGGTTCCCCGGGCCGCTCCAGGATATCCGTCAACGTCCGCAGGTCCGCCTCGAGGCGATCCAGATCGGCGACGGGAAGCAGGCTGATGCGGACCGCGGCAGGCGCGGCGGGGTCCGCCGCGAACACGTCGGCCGGCGCCACCGCCACCCCGCGGCGCCGCGCGCAGGCGACGAACTCCTCGGGGCGCCACGGCTCCGGCAGCTCCAGCCACGCATGGTAGGCCATGGGGCTGGCCTGGTACCGGTGGCCGCGGAAGACGCGATCGAACAGCTCGAAGCGCCGGCAGGCCTCCTGACGCCTCCAGCCCAGGAAGCGATCGATGGCCCCGGATTCCAGCCAGCCCGCGACGAGCTCCACCATCGGCTGCGGCGCCATCGAGGCGGTGGCCCAGATTGCCGCCGCGACCCGGGCCACGGCGGTCGCCGGCGCCGCGACGAACCCCACCCGCAGGGAGGGCGTGATGACCTTGGACACGCTGGTGAGAAGATAACCCAGGTCGGGCACCCGCGCCGCGATGGGGGCGGGACGCTGGTCGGGCAGGAACCCGTACACCTCGTCCTCCAGCACGGCGATCCCCAGCTCCGCGGCGATGGCCGCCACCCGTGCCCGCCGCCGCTCCGGAAGGACCGACGAGGTCGGGTTCTGGAGGGTCGGGATCGTGTAGAGGACCCGGGCCCCGGTGGCCCGGGCGGCCCGCGCGAGCTCCTCGGGCACGATGCCGTCGCTGTCGACGGGCACCCCGTGCAACCGCAGCGACAGCAGCCTGGCCAGGCCCTTCATGCCGGGGAACGTCACGGACTCGGCGAGCACCACGTCGTTCGGACGGGTCAGGGAGGCCAGGACTGCCGCCATCCCGTGCTGGGCGCCGCAGGTGATCAGGACACGCTCCGCGGGCACCTCCATCCCGATGCGGCTCAGAAACCGCGCGGCGATCTCCCGGTGGTGAAGCGCGCCGGCGGGGGCCGGCGTGGCGAGCGCCCGCGGGAGGTGGGCGCGCCGCGCCAGGGCCTGGAGCCCCCGCTCGAGGATCCGGGTCTCCTCGGGCCCCCGCACGGAGGGCGGGATGCTCTGGGTGAGATCCGAGACCGAGCGCTCGCCATCCGCCCGTACGAGGTCGGGGCCTCCCTCCTCCCCGCGGACGAAGGTGCCGCGCCCCACCTCCCCCCGGACGAGCCCGCGACGCTCCGCCTCGGCATACCCCCGGCTGACCGTCCCCACCGTGACCCCCAGCCGCCGGGCCAGATCCCGGTGGGTGGGAAGGCGGGTCCCCGGCGGCAGCGATCCCCGCGAGATGTCGCGGGCCAGCGCGTCGGCGATGGCGAGGTAGCGCGGGGCCGTGCGGTCCGACAGATCCGGCTGCCAGGTGGCCATGGACGTCCTCCGGGCGGAAGGATACAAATTGACAGTCTGGCGGTCAAATGCTACAAAAAAAAGGAGTCAATTCCGGACGGTCGCTCCGGATTGTCATGCCCGGGAAGGGAGCCGAAGATGACCCTGGACGCCCTGGCCGATGCCTTCGCCCCCCTGTCCACCGCCGCGCTCTGCGACGCCGCCGTGCGCTGCGGCGTTCCTGCCCGCGTCGCCCCCGCCGGGATCCGGTCGATCCCACCCGGCGCCCGGCTCGCCGGGCCGGTGCTGCCCGCCCGTCATGCCGGGAGTGTGGACGTGTTCCTCGAGGCGCTGGAGGAGTCCCGCCCCGGCGACGTCCTGGTGATCGACGACGGCGGGCGGACGGACCGGGCCTGCGTCGGCGACCTGATCGTCCTGGAGTGCCGCGCCGCGGGGCTCGCCGGCCTGCTGGTCTGGGGCGCGCACCGGGACACGTGGGACCTCCAGGCCATCGGCCTGCCGGTGTTCAGCTACGGGGCGGCGCCCCCGGGGCCCCCCGGGGCGGGCACCCGGGACCGGATGGCCCTGTCCTCCGCGCGCTTCGGCCCGGCCCTGGTGGCCCGGGGGGAGATGGCCTTCGCCGACGAGGACGGCGTGCTGTTCCTCGGGGCGGAGGCCGCCGAGGAGGTCCTCCCGGTCGCCCGCAAGATCCGCGAGGCGGAGACCCGGCAGGCGGAGGCGCTGCGGGATGGCCGACGCCTCCGGGATCAGCTCGGCCTCCGCGAGTACCTGCAGCGACGGGCCGCGGACCCGTCGTACACGTTCCGGGACCACCTGCGAGAGCGGGACGCCGAGGTCGAGTCCTGAGATGGAGACGATGCGAGAGCGCTTCGGGATCCCGGAAGGGGTGCATTACCTGAACCACGCGTATATGTCGCCCCTCTCACGGCCCGTGGCCCGGGCGGCGGAGGCCGCGATGGCGCGGGCGGCGTGGTCCTGGGACATCGGGCCCGAGGACTTCTTCCGGGACGTCCGGCGCATCCGGGAGCGGTTCGCGAGGCTGATCGGCGCCGCCGATCCGGAGCGCGTCGCCCTGGTCCCGGCCACGTCCTACGCCCTCGCCCAGGTGGCCCGCAACACCCCCCTGGCCCCGGGGCAGAACGTGGTGCTTCTCGACGAGGAGTTCCCCTCCAACCGGTACACCTGGCGACGCCGGGCGGACGAGGCGGACGCCGAGGTCCGGATCGTGGCGAGGCCGGACAGCGCCGCCGACCCGGGGACGGCATGGAGCGAGAAGCTCGCGGACCGTATCGACGCCGGCACGGCCGCCGTCAGCCTGAGCACCGTCCACTGGTGCGACGGGACGCGGATCGAGCTCGAGGCCGTCGCCGCCCGGGCCCGGGAGGTGGGGGCCGCGCTGATCGTCGACGGCACCCAGTCCATCGGGGCGATGGCCTTCGCGCTGGAGCGCGCGCGCCCCGACGCGGTGATCTGCGCCGGGTACAAGTGGCTCACGGGGCCGTACTCCCTCGGGGTTGCCTGGCTCGGGGAACGCTTCGACGGCGGACGGCCCGTCGAGGAGACCTGGATGGCCCGGGAGCACAGCGAGGACTTCGCCGGACTCGTCAGGGACGAGCCCCGCTACCGGCCGGGCGCCGCGCGCTACGACGTGGGGGAGGCCGCCAACTTCCTGCTCGCCCCGATGCTCGCCGCCGCCCTGGAGCAGGTCCTGCAGTGGGGACCCGGCCAGGTCGAGGGACACGGCCGCAGGCTCTGCGGACCGCTGCTGGAGGAGCTCGCGGCCCGCGGGTTCCATCCCGGCGTGCCGGGGGGCGGTCACCTGTTCGGGCTGCGTCTCCCCGAGGAGGCGGACCCCGAGGAGACAAGGCGCCGTCTCCAGGGGCGCGGCGTCCACGTGTCC
>JASFRI010000326.1:0-4923 GCA_050115015.1 Acidobacteriota bacterium | reverse complement strand
CGGGGGGGCTGTGCTAGAATCGTTCGATTCCCGGCAAGCCCGTCCAGATGCGGGACTTCCGCGGCCCCGGGCCGCCGCCGGAGGGAGGCAGCGATGAGACCCGACATCCACCCCGAGCTCCACAACGTGAAGGTGGTTTGTGCCTGCGGCAGCACCTTCGAGACCCGGGCCACCGTCGACAACCTCCGGCTGGAGATCTGCTCGGAGTGCCACCCCTTCTTCACCGGCAAGCAGAAGCTCGTCGACTCCGCGGGACGGGTGGAGCGCTTCGAGAAGCGCTACGCGAAGTTCCGGAAGGGGAACCGGGAGGAGGAGAGCCCCTCCTGAGCCGTGACGCGCCCGCGCGTCTCGCCATCACCCCATGCTGGCCAAGCTGGAGTCCCTGACCGAGCGCTTCGAGGAGCTGGAGCGCCAGCTCGGGGACGCGTCCGTCGTCGCCGATCCGTCCCGCTATCGTGACTGCGCCCGCGCGTACGCCGAGCTGGAGCCGATCATCGAGCGCTTCCGAGAGTACCGGAAGGTGGAGCGCGAGCTGGAGGAGGCCCGGGTCCTGGCGGAGGAAGACGATCCGGAGATGGCCCGCATGGCCCGCCAGGAGATCGCCCGCCTCCGGGAGCGCTCGGAGGTGCTCGAAGGGGAGCTGCGCCTCCTGCTGATCCCGAAGGACCCCAACGACGACAAGAACGTGATCCTCGAGGTCCGCGCCGGCACCGGCGGCGACGAGGCGACGCTGTTCGCGCAGGAGATCCTCCGGATGTACATCCGCTACGCGGAGGGGCGTGGCTGGAAGGCGGAGCTGCTCTCCTCCAGCGAGAGCGGGGCCGGCGGCCTCAAGGAAGCGGTCATGGAGATCCGGGGCCAGGGCGCGTTCAGCCGTCTGAAGCACGAGAGTGGCGTCCACCGGGTACAGCGGGTCCCGGAGACCGAGGCCAGCGGCCGCATCCACACCTCCGCGGTCACGGTGGCGGTGCTCCCGGAGGCGGACGACGTGGACATCGCCATCGACGAGAAGGAGCTGCGCATCGACACGTTCTGCTCCTCGGGGCCCGGCGGGCAGAGCGTCAACACGACCTATTCCGCGGTGCGGATCACGCACCTGCCCACGGGCCTGGTGGTGTCCCAGCAGGACGAGAAGTCCTGGCACAAGAACAAGGCCAAGGCGATGAAGGTCCTGCGCTCCCGGCTCTATGACCTGAAGCTCCGCGAGCAGCAGGAGGAGATCGCCCGGGAGCGCAAGGGGATGGTCGGGACCGGGGACCGTTCCGAGAAGATCCGGACCTACAACTTCCCGCAGAACCGCATCTCCGACCACCGGATCAGCTTCACCACCCACCGGCTGCACGAGGTGCTGGACGGCCGGATCGACGAGCTGATCGACCCCCTCGTGAGCCATTACCAGGCGGAGCGCCTCGGCGCCGAGACCCGGAGCTGAGCCCGTGGGCTCGCCGGCCACGCGCGAGGCGCGCCCGGCCACGGTGGGGGATCGGCTCCGACGGGCAGCCGCCCGGCTGCGGGAGGTGGGGCTCCGCAGCCCGCGGCTCGAGGCCGAGGTGCTGGCGGCGAACCTGCTGGACTGCTCCCGGGCCGGGCTGCTGTCCCGGTGGGACGAGACGGCCCCGCCGGATCTCGTCGCCGCGCTGGAGGGCGCGGTGTCCCGCCGCATCGCCGGCGAGCCCCTGCAGTACATCGTCGGCCGGGCCGGGTTCCGCTCGCTGCAGTTTCACGTCGATCGCCGTGTCCTGATCCCCCGGCCGGAGACCGAGCTGCTCGTGGAGACCTGTCTCGCCCGGGTCCGCGCCGCGCGCCCGGCGATCGTCGACGTCGGCACCGGCTCCGGCTGCGTCGTCGTGGCGGTGGCCCGCGAGCGCCCCGATGCGCGCCTGACGGCGGTGGACATCGACCCGGGTGCCCTGGCCGTCGCCCGGGACAACGCGGCGCGGCTGGTGCCGGACGTGCGGATCCGCTGGCTCCGGGGGGACCTGCTGGAGCCGCTGCGTGAGGGCGCCCTCCTGGACGCGATCGTCTCGAACCCGCCGTACGTCGCCGCGGGGGAGATCGGCGCGCTGCAGCCGGAGGTGCGGGACCACGAGCCCCGGGGCGCCCTGGTGGCGGGGGAGACCGGCCTGGAGGTCGTGGACCGGCTGATCCCCGCCGCGGCGGGCCGGCTCCGGGACGGCGGCCGCCTGCTGCTCGAGATCGGCGCGGGGCAGTGGCGGCCGGTCCGGGAGCGCCTGCGGTCGGCCCGGGACTGGGAGGAGCCGGAGGTCCGGGAGGATTTCCAGGGGATCCCCCGGGTCGTGTGCGCCGCCCGGCGGCCGCGATGATCCCGCTCCGGGAGGCCCTCGCCCGGGTCCTGGACGAGGCCCGGCCGCTGCCCCCCGTCCAGGTCCCCCTGGCGATGGCGGCGCGGGCCTGGCTCGCCGACGGGGTCGTCGCCGACGTCGACCTGCCCCCGGCGGACGTCTCCGCCATGGACGGGTTCGCCCTGCGCGCGGCGGATCTCGCGAGCCTCCCCGCCGAGCTGACGATCGTCGGCGAGTCCGCGGCCGGGTCGCCTGCCGCGGCGCCCGTGGGGCGGGGGGAGGCCGTGCGGATCATGACCGGCGCCGTGCTGCCCGCCGGCGCCGACGCCGTGCAGATGGTGGAGCACTCCCAGCCCGTCACCGAGGGGACCGTCCGCATCCTTCGCGCGGTGCCCCCCGGGAGCCACATCCGCCGCCGGGGGGAGAACCTGCGCCGGGGGGAGACGATCCTGCCGGCGGGCTCCCGGCTGGGTCCCGCCGAGATCGGCCTGCTGGCGTCGGCGGGCGCGGTCTCCGTGCGGGTCGGCGCACGGCCGCGGGTGGCCCTCCTCCCCACCGGGGACGAGCTGGTCGAGCCGGGGGCGGTGCCGGGACCGGCGCAGATCCGGGACAGCAACGGCCCTGTGCTCCGGGCCCTGCTGGAGGCGGAGGGGGCCGAGGTGGAGGACCTCGGGATCGGGCCGGACGAGCCGGGGGAGCTGCGGCGGCGGATCGAGGCGGGCCTGGGCCGGGACGTGCTGGTCCTGTCGGGTGGCGTGTCGATGGGCGTCTACGACCTGGTGACCCCGATCCTGCGGGACGTCGGGGTCGGCGTGCGGTTCGAGCGCATCGCGATCAAGCCGGGCAAGCCCACGGTGTTCGGCGCGCACCCCGGGGGGGCACTGGTCTTCGGGCTGCCCGGCAACCCGGTCTCCTCGCTGGTCGTCGCCCGGCTGCTCGTCTGCCCCGCGCTGCGCCGGCTACGCGGCGGCCGGGAGGTCGCCGGGAGGCCGGTGGCCGCGCGCCTGTCGGGGAGCCTGCGCGCCACCTCGGGTCGCGAGGCGTTCCATCCGGCACGGGTCGTCTGGGAGGAGGGCGCCTTCCGGGCGGTCCCCGTGGCCCATCACGGCTCCGGTGACCTCGTGGCCTGGCGCGAGGCGAACGGGATGATCCGCCTGCCCGCGGGGGCCGGCGCCGCGGAGGGGGACCCGGTGGAGGTCCTGCTCGACCCGGATCACGACCTGAGGTGACGCGGCCGGGCGCGCAGGCCGCGCGCCGCGCCACGCATCCCGTGGCCGAGCTGCCCGAGGCTCAGGAAGAGGTAGCCGGCGGCGAAGAGGCAGAGGAAGGGGAGCGCGGTGACGATCCCGTGCCGGACCGTCCACAGGATGGCTCCGAGGAAGTACCCCGCGAGGGCCACCTCCACCGCCAGCACCGGGTCCCACGGCAGCCGGTAGCCGTCGCCGCGCCGTCGCCTGCCGCGGACCGCGTGCTTCGGCGTTCGACGGAACTCGCCGGTGGATCCCACCAGCGCCTCGACCACCGCCCGTCCGTTGTTGACCGCGAGGCCGAGGCCGAGGGCCATGGCCGCGGACAGGGCGAGCCAGCGGCCCCACCCCCGTGTCCCCGTGCCGCGCTGGGCTTCCAGGAAGAACGCGCAGACCGACCCCGTGCCCAGCAGGAACAGCGGGGTCTCCAGGACCGTCGGCCACAGGCGGTCCTGTCGCGCGGGGAGGCTGGCTACCAGCAGGATGCCCAGGAGCAGCAGCAGCAGGTACGCGGTGTTGTTCCCCAGGTGCAGGAGCGCCTCGGTCTTCTGGCGGGGGCGCAGGGGGGCGCGGAGGATGCGGCCGGCCAGCTTGCGTGCCGTCTGGATCGACCCCTTGGCCCAGCGGTGCTGCTGCGACTTGAACGCCGCCACCTCCACCGGGATCTCCGCCGGGGCGACCACGTCCTCGCGGTAGACGAAGCGCCAGCCGCGGAGCTGCGCCCGGTAGGAGAGGTCGAGGTCCTCGGTGAGGGTGTCCGCCTCCCAGCCCCCGGCCTCCTCCAGGCAGCTCCGGCGCCAGACCCCGGCGGTCCCGTTGAAGTTGAACAGCAGGCCGGCCCGGTAGCGTGCCCGGTGCTCGATCTGGAAGTGGCCGTCGAGGAACAGGGCCTCGATGCGGGTGAGCGGCGAGTAGTCGCGGTTCAGGTGCCCCCAGCGAGCCTGTACCATCCCGACGTCGGGATCCCGGAACGACGGCATCATCCGGCGCAGGAAATCCGGCGGCGGGACGAAGTCGGCGTCGAACACCGCCACGAACTCCCCCTCCGCCCGCCGCAGACCCGCCTCCAGCGCGCCGGCCTTGTACCCCCTGCGGTCCCGGCGATGCAGGTGCTCGACGTGCAGGCCGAGGGAGCGATAATGGGAGGTCATGCGCGCGGCGATCTCGCGGGTCTCGTCGGTGGAGTCGTCCAGGATCTGGATCTGCAACCGCTGTCGGGGCCACTCCAGGGCGCAGGCGGCGCGGATCAGCCGGCCGACGACGTAGCGCTCGTTGAACACCGGGAGCTGCACCGTGACCCGCGGGAGATCCGCCGTCAGCTCGGCGGGCGGCGGCGGGGCCGGCCGGGCGCGGCGCGCCAGCCGGAGCAGGGA
>JASFRI010000325.1:0-4924 GCA_050115015.1 Acidobacteriota bacterium | reverse complement strand
CCGCCTCCGCGTCGCATGACGACGGGGAGGTCGATGTCCTCGGGCGTGATCTCGTCGGTGGTGTCCTTGTAGGCGGCCCGTTCGATGATGTTCTTGAGCTCCCGGACGTTCCCCGGAAAGTCATAGCGCTCGAGGGCGCCCAGGGCCTCCGGGGCGAGCGTCTTCCCCTGGAAGGCCGGGATCTCCTGCCCGAAGCGGTCGAGGAACTCCCGGGCCAGCAGCGGGATGTCCCCCCCGCGGGCCCGTAACGGCGGCACCCGGAGCACCTCGAAGGCCAGGCGGTCATAGAGGTCGCGCAGGAACTCCCCCGCCCGCATCTTCTCCTCCAGGTCGAGGTTGGTGGCGGCGACGATCCGGGCGGTGGTCCGTACCTCCTCCCCGCCGCCCACCCGCCGGAAGACCCCGTACTCCACCACCCGCAGGATCTTCTGCTGGAACGGGAGGGACATGAACCCGACCTCGTCGAGAAACAGCGTGCCGCCGCTGGCGATCTCGAACCGGCCCTGCCGCCGCTCCGCCGCTCCCGTGAAGGCCCCCTTCTCGTGGCCGAACAGCTCGTTCTCCAGGAGATGGTCGGGGAAGGCCGCGCAGTTCACGGCGACGAAGGGTCGCGTCGCGTCGCCACCGGCAGCGTGGATCTCCCGGGCCACGAGCTCCTTTCCGGTGCCCCGTTCGCCGATCACCAGCAGCGGGCGGGGGACCGAGGCGACGCTCTCGATCTGTCGAAGCAGGTGGAGGATCTGGGGCGATCGGCCGAGGATGCGGTTGCGGCCACGCTCCTCGGAGGCGAGGCGCAGGTTGCGCTCCGCGAGCTCTCGCTTTTCCTCCAGGGCACGGGCGAGCGCGTTCAGCTTGACGAGCAACGTCTCCACGCGGTCCGGTAGTGCGTCGCCGACCACCAGGAAGTCCGAGGCGCCGGCGCCGACGGCGCGCTTCGCCGACGCCACGTTGTCACGATCCGCGACGGCGAGGACCGGAACCTCGGGGTCGACCCGCCGGAGGTCCGGCATGATCGCCTCGCCGCTGCGCCGGCCGTCGCCGTGCTCCAGCTCGAGCAGCACCAGCTGGTAGGGAAAGCCGGATCGGAGGCTCGAGATCAGCTCGGTCTCGGTGGCGACCTGGTGGACGACGCATCGCGGTCCCACCCCCCGGCGGACCTCCTCGATCAGCGGCCCCAGGGAGATCCCACCGGGAGCATCGAGGGCCAGGACGTTCCGGATGCTCAGCTCGTAGGACATTCCAGTGATTATCACCAGATCTGGTGTTTTTCGCCAGAACGTCGCCGGGGTGAATCGCAGAAACAACTGTTTTTATTGGACTTGCTCGTCCGACCTTCCTGGCCCGCCCTCTGCAGCAGGGAGGGGTGCGGCGGCGAGAACCCGGACCGGCGCTGCCGCCCCGGGGAGCCCGGCTCCCCGGCTCATCCGACCGGCCCGGGAAGGGGGATGGAGCATGGATGGCATCAGATACTGGTTCTGGGTGCTGGCCCTGATCCTGTTCTCGGTCCTGTTCAAGATCGTCCTGGGGATGGGATGAGGGCGACGAGCGGGACCGTGACGCCGCGATCGATGACGTAGGGGCCGGCGCCCGCGGGGACAGGGGGAGCGCAGCGCTCCCCCTTCCCCGGAACCGCGCCCCCCCGTTTCCGTAACGTACGACGAGGAGAGGAGGAGCCCATGACCGAGACGAACATCTCCCGGGACGCCCGCCGGTGGGCGATGCTGGCGCACCTGACCGCCCTGGCGGGGCTGCTGGGAAACGGCATCGGCTTCCTGATCGGTCCGCTGGTGGTCTGGCTCGTGAAGCGCGAGGACGATCCCTTCATCGACCAGCAGGGCAAGGAGGCGGTGAACTTCCAGCTCACGATGTTTCTCGCGCTGTTCCTCTCCGTGCCGCTGGTGTTCCTGGTCGTCGGGATCCCCATCATGATCGCCATCGGGCTGCTGATGTGCGTCCTCCCCGTGTTCGCGGCGATCCGCGCGCAGGAGGGCGTGGCCTACCGCTATCCCCTCACCCTCCGCTTTCTGAAGTAGCCTCTCCGCGGTTGCCCTCCAGCAGCCGGGCGCTTCGCACCGCCACGGCGCGCAAGCGGCGACGGTGGAGCCCGAGTTCTCGCCGCCCTCGGTTTGACAGCCCCCCCGGAGAGTCCGATACTCCCCGACCAGAAGGCGACACCGGAGGAAACACGTGAGCGTGGAGCCAGGCGCGACGCTGGGGCACTACCGCATCCTCGAGAAGATCGGGGCCGGCGGGATGGGGGAAGTGTGGCTCGCCGAGGACGGCCGGCTGAAGCGCCGGGTCGCCCTCAAGGTCCTGCCCGCCTGGACCGCCGCGGACCCGGAGCGAAGACAGCGCTTCGAGCGCGAGGCGCAGGCCATCGCCGCCCTGAACCACCCGAACATCGTGACGATCTTCTCCGTGGAGACGGAGGGGGACACGCCGTTCCTCACCATGGAACTGGTGGAGGGCAAGCCCCTCTCTGCGCTGATCCCCGTCGCCGGCATGGCCCTCGAACGCATCCTCGATCTCGCCACCCCCCTGGCGGACGCGGTCGCGGTGGCCCACGCCCAGGGGATCACCCACCGGGATCTGAAGCCCGACAACATCATGGTGACCCCCGACGGCACGGTGAAGGTGCTGGACTTCGGCCTGGCGAAGCTCCAGGAGGCGCCGGCCCCGGAGGCGGACGGCGAGACCTCCCTTCCCACGGCGACGCTGACCCGGGAGGGACGCATCATGGGGACCGCGGCCTACATGTCCCCGGAGCAAGCGGAGGGGAAGGCGGTCGAGCCGGCTTCCGATGTCTTCTCCCTGGGCGTCATCCTCTACGAGATGGCGACGGGCAGGCGGCCCTTCGGCGGCGAGACGCCGATCTCGACGATCTCGTCGATCCTGCGGGACGATCCCGTGCCGGTCACGGAGGTCAAGACGGATCTGCCCCGCCACCTCGGCCGGATCATCCGGCGCTGCCTCGCGAAGGACCCGACGCGCCGTTACGTGACCGCCCGTGGCGTGCGCAACGAGCTGGAGATCCTCCGGGAGGAGGTCGAGGCGGGCGTCGGGGGGGAATTCGACGATGCCGCTCCGGCGGTGATGCCGGGCGGGCCGAGCTACCGGATCCCCTTCCTGGCGAGCGCGGCCCTGCTGGTCGTCGCGGGGCTCGCTCTCGCGTGGGTCGCGCTCGGACGAGGCGCGGCACCCGCGGGCAGGTCCGCCGGCACCGTGCGGCTCACGTTCTCGCACCAGACCTACTACGGTGGTGTCGAGAGCTTCCCGACGCTCTCGCCGGACGGCGACTTCCTTGCTTACACCGGGGAAGGAGACGATGGCGACGTCGACATCTTCCTGGAGCGGGTCGGCGGGAGCAAGCCGATCAACCTTACCGAGGGGCTCGCCGGATACAGCGTGATGCCCGCCTTCTCCCCTGACGGCGAGCTTCTCGCCTTCGTCCGGCCGGGCGAGGGGATCTTCGTGATGGGCGCGACGGGGGAGTCGGTCCGCCGGCTCACCGGCTCGGGCTTCGATCCGGCCTGGTCGCCGGACGGAGGGCGCATCCTCTATGCCGACGAGGGCGCCTTCGATCCGCTCTCCCGGAACGATGTCAGCGCCCTGTGGGAGGTGGACGCGGCGGGCGGCGAGCCGCGCAAGCTGTTCGACGGTGACGCCGTGGACCCGTCCTGGTCGCCGAACGGCCTGCGGATCGCCTACTGGACGAACTACGTCGGGGCGTCGGACTCGGGGAACCGCGACATCTTCACCATCCGGCCGGACGGCACGGACCCGGTGCCGGTCACGCAGGACGCCGATGTGGACTGGAACCCCGTCTGGGCCCCGGACGGCGGCCATCTCTACTTCTCGAGCGACCGCGGCGGCAGCATGAACCTCTGGCGCATCCCCATCGACGAGGCCAGCGGTCGGACCCTGGGAGAGCCGGAGCCGGTGACCGTGCCGGCCCGCTGGGCCGGCTGGCTGTCGCTGTCGGCGAGGGGCGACCGGCTGGCCTACGTCGCCCTCGACACGCGCTCCAACATCATGAGGCGTCCCCTCGACCCGGAGACCCTCGCCCCCGTCGGTCACGCCGAGGCGGTGACCCGCGGTGCGCTGCCGCTCTCGGACTTCGAGCTCTCCCCGGACGGGGAACAGATCGTGCTCCGGACCGACCGCGGGCAGGAGGATCTCTACCTGGTGCGGTCCGACGGGACGGGGATGCGCAAGCTCACCGACGACCCCTTGCGGGACCGCGGCCCCAGCTGGTCCCCCGACGCGGAGCGCATCCTGTTCTACTCGAACCGCGGGGGACGCTGGGAGGTCTGGGAGATGCGGACCGACGGCAGCGACCTCCGGCAGCTCACCCGGACGGTGGGTGGCGAGGCCATGGTCTGGTTCCCCCGGCTGTTCCCGGATGGGAAGCGCTTTCTCGGGATCAACGCCGGCGGAACCTGGATGCTGGACTACCCGGCGGAGGGATCCGTTCCCTCCGGGTCCGCGGTCCCGCTGGGCGTCGCGGGGGACGACCGGACGTTCTCAGGCGGGTTCCCGTCCCCGGACGGGCGCTACGTGGCGGCCGGCGTGATCGGCAGCCCGACGGGGGTGGTCCTGGACCTGGAGGAGAACCGCGTTCTGGAGCTCGGCCGCGAGATCGACGACTGGCGCCGCAGCATCGCCGGCTGGTTGTCGGACGGCAGGCTCGTCTACCGCTCCCGCGACGGGAGCCGCATCTTCGATCCGACCGCGGGGACGGAGGAGCCGCTGGACCCGGGTCTCGCCGCCGGGCTCGACGGCGCGCGGATGGTGCGGATCGCCGCCGACGGGCGCTGGCTCTACTCCCTGGAGGGGCAGGCGGAGCTCGACATCTGGACCGCCAGGCTGGCCGAATGAGCCGGGCGTGGCGGAGCGTCACGGTCTGCCTGGCCGCCGCCACGCT
>JASFRI010000324.1:0-4926 GCA_050115015.1 Acidobacteriota bacterium | reverse complement strand
ATAATCGGCATCCCTGGAGGCCCGGCCGGGCCTCCAGGCACCTTTCGTTGCCCTTCTCGCCAGGCGCCTGGTCTCCGGCCGCGGCCGGTCGGACGGCATGCCGGAGGTTCCCATGAGGTTCCGTATCGCCCTCGCCCTGCTGACCATCCTGTCCACCCTCGCCGTCACGCCGGCGCAGGAGGAGGCCCGGCTGCTGCGTCAGCCGGACATCAGTGCCGATCATGTCGCGTTCGTCTACGCCAACGACATCTGGATCGTCGACCGCGAGGGCGGCGACGCCCACCGGCTGACCACCTTCGAGGGCGCCGAGACGCGCCCCCATTTCTCGCCGGACGGACACCGCGTGGCCTTCTCGGGGGAGTACGACGGGAACACCGACGTCTACGTCGTGCCCCGGGAGGGGGGCGAGCCGCAGCGCCTCACCTGGCATCCGGGCCCGGACCTGGCGGTCGGCTGGACGCCGGACGGCGAACGTGTGCTGTTCAGCTCCGGCCGCATCAACGCACCCCGCCCCTGGCCGCGCCTGTGGACCATCGCGCCGGGGGATGCGATGCCCGAGGCGCTGCCGCTTCCCCGGGCGGACAACGGAGACCTCTCCCCCGACGGGAAGCGGCTGGCCTACCAGCGGGTGAACCCCTGGGAGAGCGAGTGGCGCAACTACCGCGGTGGTCAGGCGAACCCCATACGCGTGATCGACCTGGCGACCTACGAGGTGACGAAGCTGCCGTGGGAGGACAGCAACGACCAGCAGCCGGTCTGGCTGGGCGAGGACGTGTTCTTCCTCAGCGATCGGGACTGGGCCATGAACGTCTGGCAGTGGAACTCCAGGACCGGCGAGCTGACCCAGCGGACCCGGTTCCGGGAGTTCGACTGCAAGAGCCTCGGGGGCGGGCACGGCCGCCTGATCTTCGAGAACGGCGGTTACCTCTACACCCTGGATGCCGCGGGTGGGGAGCCCCGCAGGCTGTCCGTGAGGCTGCGGGGCGACTTCCCCTGGGCACGCCCCCACTGGGAGGACGCCCGGCCGAACATCGTCAGCGCGTCGCTCTCCCCCACCGGCAAGCGGGCGCTGTTCGAGGCCCGGGGCGAGGTCTTCACGGTGCCAGCGGAGAAGGGGGACGTGCGGGACCTGAGCCGTTCGTCCGGCTCCGCCGAGCGGGCACCATCGTGGTCGCCGGACGGCAGGACCGTGGCCTGGTTCTCCGACGCGTCCGGCGAGTACCGGCTCGTCCTGGCGGACCAGTTCGGGGAAAACCGCAGGGTCATCGAGCTCGAGGACCCGGACTTCTACTACACGCCCCGCTGGTCCCCGGACTCGAAGTACCTGGCCTTCGGCGACAACGATCGCTGGATCTGGGTGGTGGAGATCGAGTCGGGCAAGGCCACGAGGGTGGACACCGAGGGCTACACCTTCCCCGTGCGGCGCATCTACCCGGAGTGGTCGCCGGACTCCCGGTGGATCGCCTACAGCCGGCGGCTGGACAACATGTACAGCACCGTCTTCGTCTACTCGGTGGAGGATGGAACCCGTCACCAGATCACCGACGGCATGTCCAACGCCCACACGCCCGCCTGGGACGCGAGCGGCAAGTACCTCTACTTCCTGGCCAGCACCGACTACGCCCTCAACGTCGGCTGGCTCGACATGACCTCCATCGGCGTCCCCACGAACTACGGCATCTACATGGCGGTCCTCCCGAAGGACGAGCCCTCGCCGCTGCTGCCCGAGAGCGACGAGGAGGAGGTGGACGACGACGGGCAGGGCGACGCCGGGAAGGCCGCAGGAGACGATGACGAGGATGACGACCACGAGGGGGAGGAGGATGCCGGCGAGGAGGATGCCGTTCCCCCGGTGACCATCGACCTCGACGGCATCGACCAGCGCATCCTGGCCCTGGACCTCCCGGCCCGTCCCTACCGGAACCTGACCGCCGGCACCGAGGGCGTGCTCTTCTACGGCGAGACCGTCCCCAACGAGCCCGGGTTCACCCTGCACCGCTGGAAGCTGGAGGATCGCGAGACGGAGCAGGTGGCCGACGGGCTGGTTTCCTTCGCCCTGTCGGCGGACGGGGAGAAGATGCTGATCGGAAGGGCCGGTGGAACGTACGTGATCGCGGACGCGTCCGGGAAGCCGGAGCCCGGCAAGGGTGTTCTCGACCTTTCGGGGATGCGCCTGAAGGTGGATCCGGCCGCCGAGTGGCGCCAGATCTTCCGGGAAGCCTGGCGCTTCCAGCGCGACTACTTCTACGTGCGCAACGTCCATGGGCTCGACCTGGACTGGGCCTACGCGACCTACGGCTCCTGGCTGCCCCACGTGCGGCACCGGGCGGATCTGACCTACATCCTGGATATCCTGGGCGGCGAGACGTCCATCGGACACTCCTTCACCGGCGGCGGCGACGAGCCGGACGTGGAGACCGTTCCCGTCGGGCTGCTGGGCGCCGACTTCGAGGTCGAGCAGGGACGCTACCGCATCGCCCGGATCTACACCGGCGAGAACTGGAACCCCGGACTGCAGGCGCCGCTGAGCGGCCCGGGCATCGACGCCCGTGCCGGCGACTACCTGATGGAGGTCGACGGACGCGAGGTCCGCGCCGACACGAACCTCTACAGCTACTTCGATCGCACCGCCGGCCGGCAGGTGCGCCTGAAGCTCGACGAGAAGCCGACATTGGAAGGGGCCCGGGAGGTCATCGTGGTGCCTGTGGAGGACGAGAACCCGCTGCGGCAGCGCGCCTGGATCGAGGACAACCGCCGCAAGGTGGACGAGATGTCCGGCGGGAGGCTGGCCTACGTCTGGGTGCCCAACACCGGCGGTGCCGGGCAGACCTACTTCAATCGCTACTTCTTCGCCCAGAAGCACAAGGAGGGGGCCATCATCGACGAGCGCTTCAACCACGGCGGGTCCATCGCCGACTACATCGTCGACCTGCTGGCCCGGGATCTGCTGGGCTACTTCAACAACCCCATCGACACCGATCACCCGTTCACGGCCCCCAACGCCGCCCTGTGGGGCCCGAAGGTGATGCTGATCAACGAGATGTCCGGCTCCGGCGGCGACATGCTGCCGTACATGTTCCATAAGCGCGGGGTCGGCCCGCTCGTCGGCACCCGCACCTGGGGCGGCCTCGTGGGCATCTGGGACGTACCCGCCCTCATCGACGGCGGCTACATCACCGCCCCGCGAGGCGGCTTCTACGACACCGACGGGAACTGGTCGGTGGAGAACCAGGGCGTGCCCCCGGACATCGAGGTGGAGATGGAGCCGAGGCTGGTCAACGCCGGCCACGACCCGCAGCTCGAGAAGGCCGTGGAGGTGGCCCTGGAGCTGCTCGAGACCCAGGGCATCGATCTGCTGCCTCAGCCGCCGGACCCGATCCGCGTTCGCAGGCCGGAGTAGAGGCGGCGGGGAGTCCTCCCGGCATCCTGCCATCGGCGACGGACCCCGGGCAACGTTGCCCCGTCGACCGGCTCCGGACGAGACCGGGAAGGCGAACGACGGTTCTCGCGTTGTCGTCCCGGATAGGCCGCCCGGCTCGTCCCCCGGGGGCGGCAAGGTGCCGGCGGAACGCCGGCCCGGGAGGGGTTCATGCTCGGCCGTCGCGCCGTCTTGCTCTGCTGCCTGCTCCTCCCCTCGTCCAGCCCGGCAGCCGACGCGGACGCCCTCATCGACCGGATGATGAACGCCCTCGGCGGCCGCGAGGCCATCGGCGCCCTGGGGAGCCTCGCCGTCGAGGCGGATTGCACCGGGCCCGACGGCGAGTTCCGGACCCGCGTCGAGTCGCTCCGCCCCGGGTCGGTCTACTTCCGGCAGGCCGCGGACGGCCGGGTCACGGAATTGTGGAGCACCCCCGAGCGTACCTGGCGTGCGGATCCCGAAGGGGGAACCTCGGGCGTGGATGCGGGGGTCCGCCCGTTCCTCCGCGGCCACGAGTTCCACCTGTTGCTGTTCGAGCTCGAGAGCCGCTTCTCGAGCCACCGACGCGGTGATGCCGTGGAGGTCGGCGGCCGGTCGTGCCGGAAGGTCGAGATGGAGGACGATTCGGGCCATCCGGCCGCCGTCTGCATCGACGAGTCGGACGGGACGCCGCTCATGCTCGAGATGAACCCGGAGGGCGCGGCCGGCCCGATCCGCATTCACTTCACGGACTGGCGGGAGGTGGAGGGACTCCGCTACTTCCACGCCTTCGAGCTGACCGAGGGTCCGGAGCGCACGTTCACCTACCGCTACCGGATCCTCGTGCCCGATGGCGTGGATCCCAACCGCTTTGCGGCGGTCGGCGGCACCGAGGAGCGTCAGGGTGGGAACGGGGGACGCTGAAGCGGGACCGCGACGCGCCTGGGGCGCGGTCTCGACGTGCCCCTGATGATCGTCCTGGTCCCGCGCGGGCCACGCGGCCATTCCGCGGCCCCATTGACCGCCCTGGGACCTCCCTGCGACGTCGTCTTCGCGCTCGCCGGCCCGGCACACACGAGCAGAGCCGGGGGGTCCCACGTGGTGTCCGCCTCGGTCCTTCCGCTCGCGGCTCGAGGGTCCATCCCGGAGAGCGCTGTCCAGGGATCGTGGACCGCCAGGACACCCCCCCTGGACAGTCCCGCCGGGTGCCCGGCCACTATTCCCTGAAAACGTTGTGCTTTTCTCGTGGCACGGTGGTTGCTCTCCGAGAAGCTCGGGTCGATCCAGTCGGGGACCGACCTCGCTGCTACAGGGAACCCGGCCATTGCCGGACGAGAGGAGATGAAAGCCGATGATGACCAAGTGGAAGACCGTTGCGACACTGCTGATCCTGGCGCTTCTGGGTGCGACCGCGGCGCTGGCGGCGGAGACGGAGACTCATGATATGACCGTCACGATCAGTTCGGTGAACGTCCAGGAGAAGACGATCTCCTTCAAGAACGCCGAGGGGAAGGAGATGACGGCGCCGG
>JASFRI010000323.1:0-4999 GCA_050115015.1 Acidobacteriota bacterium | reverse complement strand
AGCCCCGCCGGACCGGGCCGCGGATCTTCGAAACACGGGGCCCGGGCAGGACCCCGACCAGGAGCCCCTCATGACGTCGTTCTTCCGCGCGGACCTCTGGGAGCTGGTGGGCCTGGGGGGCCAGCTGATCTTCGGGAGCCGCTTCTACGTGCAGATCCTGGCGTCGGAGCGCCGCAAGCGATCCTACTTCCCGATGGCGTTCTGGTACCTGAGCCTGGTCGGCGGCGCCATCACCCTGGCCTACGCCGTGCACCTGCGCAGCCTGCCGTTCACCCTGGCCCAGGCCGGCGGCCTGCTCATCTACGCCCGCAACCTCGTGCTCATCCGCCGCGGCCGGACGCCGGCGCCGTCTCCGCCGGTGGCACCGTAGTCGGCGGCGGTGGGGGTCACCTCCCCGGGCGCAAATGGCACTGGAAGCAGCGCTGGCTAAGGGCGTGGTTCCTCGTGTCGGGGAGCGGCTTGCCCGTGGGATGGCACTCGAGGCAGGCCGCCTCGCCCACCGCGTGATCGGCGTCCGCCGGGATGCGGGGGGCCGGCTTGCGGGTGCCCAGCAGCCAGAGCATGCCTGCCACCACGACCATGGTCACCAGCGCCGCGATGATCCAGGCGCGTCTCATCCCGCACGCCCGGCCTCGGTCTCCAGGGTGCGGATCTCCCCGCCGACGCTGGCGCCGTCCGCCACCGAGACGCTGCGCGCCTCCAGGTCCCCGAGCACCCGGCCGGTGCGCTCCATCCGGATCAGCCGCGCGGCGCGCACGTCCCCCTCCACCTCACCGGCGACGCGGACCTGCGCCCCGGCGACGCTGCCGCGGACCACCCCCGAGGTCTCCACGGTCACCAGGCAGGTGGACTCGATGCTCCCCTCGAGGATGCCCGCCACCCGGACGTCCTCGGCGGCGATCAGCTCCCCCTTCCAGGTCATGCCGCGGGCGATCCGCGTCCCGCCGGCGGGGACCTGGACCTCCGGCACCGGGTCCGGGATCGTCTCCGGGACCGGGGCTGGTGGTGGCGCGAACCGTGTCATCCCCCCTCCTCCTCGAACCGCACCCGTCCGGCGGTCGCGTCCACCAGCGCCCGCCGCACCGCCGCCGCGCGGGAGCGCCGCACCGAGGCGACGATGAACGCATCGGCGCCGTATCGCTCGTCGGCGAACGTTCCCTGCGCACGATAGACCACCCGGCGCGCCACGGGAAGGTCCCCGTGGGAGACCCGGAACGGGATGCGCTCCTGCCGGAACCCCTCCCGGACCGGCGCCGCGTCGAGCGCCGCCGCCGCCGCGCCCCCGTAGCAGCGCGCCAGCCCCGACGTGCCCAGCTTCACGCCCCCGAACCAGCGGGTCACGATCACCAGCGCCCCGGTCAGGCCGCGCCCGTCGATGGCCGCCAGGATCGGCGCCCCGGCGGTGCCCGACGGCTCCCCGTCGTCATGGCCCCGGTGGATCGACCCGTCCCCGTGCCCCAGGCGCAGCGCCCAGGCATGGTGTGTCGCGTCATGGAGCCGCGCCCGCACCGCCGCCACCCGCGCACGCGCCTCCTCCTCCGACGCCACCGGCACCGCCTCCCCCAGGAACCGGGAGCCCTTCTCCTTCACCTCGGACGTCCCCGTCCCCGCCAGGCACCGGAACCGATCGCCGTCCTCCCCCACCACCACCTCCTCCCCCCATCCTACCCGACCACAGGGTCAGACCTGAAGTGTGCACCCCCGAAAGCCCCCTACCCATGGCGTTTTTCGGGAACAACCCCGCCCGGGTGTTAGCTGCAGGGTCAGACCTGAAGTGTGCACCTCGAAATCCCCCGTCCTGGAGCATGTTTCGGGAACGGCCCGCCCGGGTGTTAGCCGCGGGGTCGGACCTGGTGTGCCGATCCGAGAACGTCCGCCCGAGAGTCCGTTCCCCGGAAACCGCACTGCCCTCACCCGCCAGCGGTCCTCGGAGGCGCGGCCCGACGATTGGACCTAGCGATTGCACACAGGTGCTGACCGTCGCCGAAAAGTGCCTCTGCGAGAGGCTTTCAGAGCTGCACACTTCAGGTCTGACCCTGTGGCTGCGGAAGCCGCACTGCCCTTACCCCGCCAGCGGTTCTCGGAGGCGCGCCCGACGATCGGGCCTCGCGATTGCACATAGGTGCGATTCACCGCCGAAAAGCGCCAGTGGAAGCGGCTTTCGGAGGTGCACACTTCAGGTCTGACCCTGCGGCTGGGCGCGTGCGTGCCGCGGGAGCGCGTGACGGGGGGCCGGGGAGTCGGCGAGCGTCTACTGGGGGCTGGAGGCGAGGGCGAGCTTCTCCTCCGCCAGGCTCCGCAGGTAGTCCTTCATGCGCGGGCTGGCGACCTCGTCGCCGGGGAGCTTCTCGAGGACGGTGCGGTAGCAGCGGAACGCCGCCTCGCGATTGCCGGCGTTCCAGTACGCCTCCGCCAGGCTGTCGTAGGTGTTCGCGGAGTCGGGGTAGAGGCGGGTGTTCACCTCGAGGATGCGGATCGCCAGGTCCAGGTCCCCCTGGCCCATCGCCTCGTACCCCAGGAGGTTCAGCCGGCGCTCCGCGGTGGCCATGTCCTGGGGACGCTCCTCGCGGAGCTTCTCGTACGCGGCCACTGCCGCGTCCAGGTCCCCGGCCTCCACGAACTCCGAAGGAGCGCGCCAGGAGCCCTCCAGGCGCATCGCGGTCTGCTTCTTCTTCCCCTCCTGGATCATCAGCCCGTCGTCGGTGAGCGTGTAGATCGTCCTCGAGTCCTCGCGGCCGAAGCGGCCGCCGCCGAGGGGGACCATCTCGAAGGGCCGGTACAGCGTCACCCGGCCGGTCACCTTGCCGTCCTCCACGCGGACGATCAGCACCTCGTCGGAGCCGATCTGGTAGCGCCCCGGCAGCGCCTCCGCCGCCTCGGGGCTCAGCGGCTTCGCCTCCATCGGCTCGGGCAGGAAGCCCTCCCAGCCGTACTCGTGGGCGATGCTGCGCACCACCTCCTGCAGCAGCTCGCCGGCGGTGTCGCTGTTCGCCATCACCACGGCGCCGTAGCCGTCGCGCTCCTGCCCGACCAGGAACGCCCGGAATCCCTCGTTGGCCCCGCTGTGCATGAAGTAAGGGGCTGGCTTCGCCGCCTTGATGCCGATCCCGAGCCCGTAGTCCCCGTCCGCCACCGGCGTCATCATCTCCCGGACCGAGGCGGCGTCGAGGACCGGCCCGTCGTCGCCGCGCAGGCCGCGCTGCAGCGCGATGACGAAGCGGCCGAGATCCGTCGGCGTCGTCCAGAGCCCCGCGGCGGCCATCGCGGTGTAGACGTTGTAGCGTCCGCCCACCAGCGCGCCGTTGCCCCGGTAGCCCCAGGCCTCCTCGCCCTCCCGGCTCTCGGGAAGCGGCTGCTCGAAGGTGCTGTGGCTCATCCCCGCCGGGTCCAGCACCAGCGAGCGCATCAGGTCCGGAAAGGGTCTGCCGGACAGGTCCACCATCGCCTGCTGGAGGATCGTGTAGCCGCCGCCGGAGTACTGGAAGCCCTTGCCGGGGGGGGCGTCCACCCGGATCGGGTCGTTCTCCGCCGGCTTCTCCCCGTCGAGCACCTGCAGCAGCGTCGGCGCCTCGTCGTCGTAGTCGTAGGGCGTGCCCGAGAACCCCCGGACCGTCACCCCGGCGGTATGGCTGAGCAGCCGCCGGGCGGTCACCTCCCGCCGACCCAGCGCCGTCCCCTGCAGCTCCCAGGAGCTGAGGTAGTCCTGGATGTTCTCGTCGAGATCGATCTCCCCGCGCTGCGCCAGGGACAGGACGGCCGCCGCCACCACGGGCTTGCTCAGGGAGGCCGCCTGGAAGAGGGTGTCCGGCGTCACCTCGCGGTCCGTGTCCACCGCCGCAACGCCGTAGCCCTTCGCCCAGACCACCTGGAAGTCGTCGATGACGGCGATGCTGAGGCCCGGGACCATGTAGGCCTCCATCCGGTCCTCGAGGTTCCAGCCCTTGCGCCCCTTGAGGGGGTTGACCGGCAGCAGGCCGTTCTCGACCCGCTCGATCCGGGGCTGCTGCGCCGGGTCGATTGCGCCCGGGACGATCTCCTTGGACTCGCCGGTGCCGCACGAGCACCCTCCGAGAACGAGGGCGAGCGCGACGAGCAGGCCGGCGGCCAGCCTGGTGGGAACAGTCGATGGGCTTCGCATGGGTGCTTCGTATACCTGATCGGCCGGCGAGGCCTCCCTGTGTCCCCGCCTGCCGCCCGTTTCCGCGGAACTACTACTGGCAACTCCTAGTCTACCCGCGATCTTCGCCACGGTCGACCAGAAAACCCCCATTTTTCGAAGGTTTTACGGAATTTTGACGATTTGTTGACACCCCATCGCCCGGAGGACGCGCCAGGGCCGTGCCGCTGCTATACTCCCCCGCCGGAGGTGGCCCTTGAGCCCTGACCGTCCTTCCGTCCCACACCGTCCGCGCCGCCGACTGGCGGCGCTCCCCCTGCTCGCCCTGCTCTTCCTTCCCGCCGCCCTCGCCGGCGAGCCGGTCCGCCTCGTCGAGATCTACGACGCCGACACGGTCCGCATCGCGCGGCCGGACGGCACCCAGTCCACGGTGCGCCTGATCGGCGTCGACGCCCCGGAGGTCCAGGGGAAGTACCGCGACGCGGAGCTCGGCGGCCAGGCCGCCTCCGCCTTCGCCCGCACCCTCCTCGGCGTGGACCGGGTCGAGCTGGAGGCCGACGCCACCGGCGACGACGTCGATCGCTACGGCCGCCTGCTGCGCTACCTGCGCCTCCCCGACGGCCGGGACGCCGGCGCGGAGATCATCGCCGCCGGCTTCGCCCGCGCCTACCGCCGCTTCACCTACACCCGGAAGGACTCCTACGTCGCCCTGGAGACCGGGGCCCGGGAGGCCGGCCGCGGCCTGTGGGGAAGGATGGGGATCGGCGAGGGGATGACGCCGTAACCTCCTGCGGGACGGGGACAACGGCCCCGCCGGATCGCCTTGACGCGGTCCCGGGGCAGGGCTACCATGCCCCGTCTCCTGGGCCGGCGTAGCTCAGC
>JASFRI010000322.1:0-5000 GCA_050115015.1 Acidobacteriota bacterium | reverse complement strand
GCGGTGGTCATCTCCTGGTAGACCGACATCTTCTCCTTGATCGCCCGTTCCATGCGAACCAGGCCGATCCGGAACTGGTTCTCCAGCAGCTCGCCCACCGAGCGGACGCGTCGATTGCCGAGATGGTCGATGTCGTCCAGATCGCCGATGCCGCGGCGCAGCTTGAGCAGGTAATCCACGACCCGGTAGAAGTCCTCGGGAGCCAGCACCCGGTCGTCGAGGCTTCCCTCGAGCCCGAGCTTGGTGTTGAACTTCAGCCGTCCGACCCGCGAGAAGTCGTACCGCCGGGAATCGAAGAACATGCCCTCGAAGAGCGCCTTGCTCGAGTCCACGGTCGGCGGATCCCCGGGTCGCAGCTTGCGGTAGATCTCCACCAGCGCGTCGTCCGGGTTGCGCACCGCGTCCGCCCGAAGGGTCTCGGTGATGAGGGGGCCCACGTCGTCGCTGTCCGGGAAGACGAGCCGGAAGCTCTCCACGCCGCGCGAGATCGCGTCCTCCAGGATGGCCGGGGTGAGGTGCTCGTTCGTCTCCAGGAGGACCTCGCCGGTGCCGAGGTCGATGATATCCTCCGCGGTGATCGCCCCTTCGCTGATCTCCGCGAGATCCACGGGAACCTCCTTCACTCCCGCCTCGACGAGCTGCCGCAGGGCCGCCTTGCGGATCTTCCGGCCCCGGAGGATCGGCTCCCCGGTCTTCGGGTGCAGGACCTCGCCCTTGACCTTCCGCCCGAGGAGGCCCTTGGAGACCTTCCAGACCGCCTTCTTGCCGTCCAGGCGAATCTCCTCCACGTCGTAGAACCGGGAGAGGATCTCCTCGTTCGTCGTCAGGCCGAGGGCGCGGAGGAAGACGGTGCCGGGAAACCGCCGCTTGCGGTCGATCCGGACGTAGAGGATGTTCTTCTGGTCGTACTCGAACTCCACCCACGAGCCGCGATAGGGGATGATCTTGGCCATGTAGACCGTTCGCTGCTCGTTCGCCTGGAAGAACACCCCCGGAGACCGGTGGAGCTGGCTGACGATGACCCTCTCGGTGCCATTGATGATGAAGGTGCCGTTCTCGGTGAGGAGCGGGATCTCACCGAAGTAGACTTCCTGCTCCTTGATGTCGTGGATGCTCCGCGTTCCGGTATCCGGGTCCTTGTCCCACACCACGAGTCGGATGGTCACCTTGAGCGGGACGTTGTACGTCATTCCCCGCTCCTGGCACTCGTTGACCTCGTAACGCAGGTTCAGCTGGACGGGGTCGCCGCAGCTCTCGCAGGTGGGCACGGCGTGCCGGGTCACCTGGCCGCAGTCCGAGCAGACCACGCTGAGGGACTTGGGGTTCTCGACGTAGATCTTCTTACCGCAGGTGTCACATGTCGTCCGGAGCTTCTCGATCCCCTCGAGCTTCCCGCACTTGCACTCCCAGTTTCCGATGGAGTAATCGACGAACTCCAGGGAGCAGGTGTCCCGGAAGTCCGTGATCGGGAAGATGGACTTGAAGACGCCCTGCAGGCCCGTGTCCTCCCGCTCCGCGGGAATCACGTTCATCTGCAGGAACCGCTCGTACGAGCGCCTCTGGACCTCGATGAGATTGGGAAGATCCACGGGAACATGGATCTTCGAGAAGTTGATCCGGTCCTTTGACTGAGTCGTGGGCACAACGGACATTCGGCGTTCGCTCCTGATCGTGTATGAAGGGGCCTCGGGCCCCGATGACCACCCCGCCGCGGCGGCGGTGACAACACGTGACGAGCTACTTCACCTCGACCTGCGCCCCTGCCTCCTCGAACTTCTTCTTGATCTCCTCGGCCTCGTCCTTGTTCACGCCCTCCTTGATCGGCTTGGGCGCGCCGTCGACGAGCTCCTTGGCCTCCTTGAGGCCCAGGCTCGTCACCTCCCGCACCGCCTTGATGACGTTGATCTTCTTGTCACCGACGGTGGAGAGGACGACCGTGAACTCGGTCTGCTCCTCCGCGGCGGCCGCACCACCGCCATCCGCGGCACCCGGGGCGACCGCCATCGCGACCGGCGCCGCGGCGGAAACACCCCATTTCTCCTCCAGCAGCTTCACCAGCTCCGCCGCCTCCATCACGGTGAGCTCGCTCAGACTCTTCTCGATTGCAGCCAGGTCAGCCATTTGCCGCTCCTCCATGGCCCCGCTCGGGCCCGCTTGCAGATTGTCTTCCACAACACCGCGGCGGCATCGCCGCGGATCCACGTCGATTCCCTATCCCTGCTCCGCCAGTTGCGCCCTGCGGGCGTCCAGGACCCGCGCCAGGCCCTGGCCGGGCTGCGACAGCACCGAGACCAGCTTGCCCGCCGGCCCGTTGATCGCGCTCAGGATCTTCGCCCGGAGCTCCGGGAGGCTCGGGAGCCTCGAGAGGGCCTCGACACCCTCGGTGTTCAGGCCATGGCCGCCCTCCAGGACGCCTCCCTTGATCTTCAGCGCGGGATGGTCCTTGGCGAAGTCCACCAGCACCTTCGCGATGGCCACCGGGTCTCCCTGGGTGAGCGCCACCGCGGTGGGCCCCCGGAAGTGCCCCCCGAGGCTCGCCAGGCCGGTGCCCTCCATCGCCAGCAGCGCGAGCCGGTTCTTCACCACCCGGTAGTCCACCTCGGCCTTGCGGAGCTGGTTCCGCAGATCGGTGTCCATCGCCACCGTGAGGCCCTGGAAATCCACCACGAAGGCGTGGCTGGCGGCGCCGAAGCGCTCCCGCAGGACCGTCACCTGCTCGTGTTTCTCGCTGCGCTCCACGGTTCCCTCCCCCTTCTCAGGCCGCCGCCTGCATCTCCAGGGCCGTCAGATCCAGCTTCAGGCTCGGTCCCATGGTCGAGGACACGTACGCCGCCCGCAGGTACTTGCCCTTCGCGGCGACGGGCTTCGCCTTCAGCACGGCGGCCAGGAACGCCTGGATGTTGGCCACGAGGTGCTCCACGGGGAACGAGAGTTTCCCCACGGAGTTGTGGAGGATGCCCGCCTTGTCCACCCGGTACTCGACCTTTCCCGCCTTGATCTCCTGCACCGCGGCCGCCACGTCGAAGGTCACGGTCCCGGTCTTCGGGTTCGGCATCAGGCCCCGGGGCCCGAGGATCTTCCCGAGACGCCCCATCTCCTTCATCATGTCCGGGGTCGACACGACGGCGTCGAAGTCCAGCCAGCCCTCCTGGATCTTCTTCACCATGTCGCCACCGCCGACGAGGTCCGCGCCCGCCTCTTCCGCCTCCCTCACCTTCTCGCCGGAAGCGACCACGAGAACGCGCTTCGTCTTCCCGGTCCCATGGGGCAGGACGACCGTCCCGCGCACCATCTGGTCGGCGTGCTTCGGATCCACGCCCAGGGAGACGACGACGTCCAGGGATTCGTCGAACTTGGCGAACGCCACCTTCTTCGCGACGGCGATCGCCTCCTCCAGCGAGTACGGCCGATTCTCGACCTGTTCCCGCGCCTCGCGGTATTTCCTTCCCGCCTTGCCCATTCCCTGCCTCCAGAACTGCCAGGCTGCCGTCAGCCCTCGATCTCGATTCCCATACTCCGGGCGGTCCCCATGATGATGGCCGCCGCCGCCTCGAGGGAGGCGGCGTTCAGGTCCGGCATCTTCGTCTTCGCGATCTCGTCGACCTGCGCCCTGGTGACCTTGCCCACCTTGTTCCGGTTGGGCTCCCCGGATCCCTTGGCCAGCCCCGCGGCCTTCTTGAGCAGGACCGCCGCCGGCGGCGTTTTCGTGATGAAGGTATAGGACCGGTCGGCATAGACCGTGATGACGACGGGGATGATCATCCCGTCCTCGCCCTGCGTACGGGCGTTGAACGCCTTGCAGAAATCCATGATGTTGACGCCGTGCTGCCCCAGGGCGGGCCCCACGGGCGGCGCCGGCGTGGCCTTACCCGCCGGGATCTGCAGCTTGATCTGCCCGATGACCTTCTTTGCCATGCCTGTTCCAGCCTCTCTAGATCTTCTCGACCTGCAGGAAGTCGAGCTCCACCGGGGTGGCCCGGCCGAAGATCGTCACCATGACCTTGAGGGTCGACTTGTCCTCGTTCAGTTCCTCGACGACGCCGGTGAAGTTGCTGAACGGCCCGTCGGTGATCCGGACCTGTTCCCCGGACTTGAAGGAGAACTTTGGCTTCGGCTTCTCCGCGGAGACCGTGACCTGTGTGATGATTCGGTTGACCTCGTCCTGAGAGAGCGGGGTCGGGTTGTTCCCCGTCCCGACGAACCCGGTGACCTTCGGCGTGTTCTTCACCAGATGCCAGGCCTCGTCGGACATCTCCATGTTCACCAGCACATAGCCGGGGAAGAACTTCCGCGCGGTCACCTTCTTCTTTCCCTCGCGCATCTCCACCACGTCTTCCGTCGGGATGAGGATCTCGCCGATCTGCTCGTCCATCCCCATCGCCTGCACGCGCTGCTTCAGGCTCTCGCGCACGCGGCCCTCGTAGCCGGAATAGGTATGGATGATGTACCACCGCTTCGGCATCGTCTTGGCTTCCACTTTCACTGCGCGAAGAACGCCAGGACCTCCTGGAGGGCCCGGCTCAAGACCAGATCCATCACCCCCAGGAAGGCCGCGAAGATGAACACCGTCACCAGCACGACGATGGTCGTGTTCCGGACCTCGTTACGGTTCGGCCATGTGGTGCGGCGGAGCTCCATCCGCACCTCGCCAATGAACTTCTTCCACTTCTGAAACCACTCCACCGTCTTCCCCGCTCACGCCCCGCGAAGCCGCGTGGCATCTGCGGACGCCGTGTGGCGTCGGCTACTTGGTCTCCTTGTGGACCGTGTGCTTGCGGCAGAATCTGCAGTACTTCTTGAGCTCCAGCTTCGACGTGGAGGCCTTCTTGTTCCGCGTCTTGTTGTAATTGCGCTGCTTGCAGGCCCCGCACTGAAGGATCACGATGTCGCGCATGGCTGCCCCTACTCGAGGATCTCGGTGATGGTTCCCGCGCCGACGGTGCGGCCGCCCTCGCGGATCGCGAATCGAAGACCCTTGTCCATCGCGATCGGCGTGATCA